>CALZIC010000032.1 GCA_945787285.1 uncultured Desulfuromonadales bacterium | reverse complement strand
ACGTCAATGACAGGTCCGATAACCTGAGTGATTTTTCCTTTATTCATGATGAACCGTTCCTCCTTTATCTCACCCGCTACAGGTGTGAATCATCGTTCGTTACTTTACTTGATGGATTCGGCGCCGGAGATGATTTCCATCAACTCGCTGGTAATGGCGGCCTGACGTGCCCGGTTGTACTGCAGTGTCAGCTTGCCGATCATCTCGGAAGCGTTCTTGCTGGCACTGTCCATGGCGCTCATACGGGCGCCGTGTTCTGAGGCGACCGACTCCAGAAGTCCGCGGAAAACCTGAACCTCAACATGCTTGGGCAAGAGCTGTTCAAGGACTTCGCCGCGACCGGGTTCATAGATATACTGGGCGACATGAACCCCTTCTTCGACCTCTTTCGGTACGATCGGCAACAGCTGATCGACGGTCACATCCTGAGAGATGGCGCTCCGGAAGGCGTTGTAAATGAGGTAGACGGCATCGTAGGTTTCATCCGCGTACTTCGCAACGACCTCCTGCCCCAGCAGGGCAGCGGTGCTGTAGGAGATGCTCCCGGTGAGATTTTCGTGTACTTTGACGATGTTTTCGCCGACACGATTTTTGAGGTATTCTTTGCCCTTGCGCCCGATGATCATCAGGTCAATGGCCTCGTACCCCTCTTCGTTGTCTTTGACGAAACGCTCGGCAGCCTTGGAGACGTTGCCGTTGAAGCCCCCGCAGAGACCGCGGTCGGCAGTCATCAGGACCACCAGAGCGCGCCCCTTGCCCCTGGCCTGAAGCAGAGGATGCGCTTCGGCATCCTCACGCGCAGCCAGACTGGAGAGGACTTCACCGATCTTGTATGCATAGGGTCGGGCGGCAACCACCGCCTCTTGAGCGCGGCGCAGCTTGGCAGCCGAAACCATTTTCATGGCTTTGGTGATCTGCTGGGTATTTTTTACCGAGCCGATCCGCTTTTTTATGTCCTTCAGATTTGCCATCGGTCCTTACCTTTTGCTTGCAGGTTATTCAGCGACAAACTGACCCTTGAACTCCTCGAGAGCCGACTTGAGGCGCCCTTCGATATCGTCGTCGATTTTCTGCTTCTCGCTGATATCGGTAAGGATTTGGCCGTGGCTGCTTTCGAGGAAAGTCAGCAGTTCTTTTTCGTAGCGCTGAACGTCGGTGGTCGGGTAGTCGTCGACGAAGCCGTTGTTGACCGCGTAAATGGCGACAACCTGCTTTTCGACCGGAAGCGGCTGGTACTGTCCCTGCTTGAGGATCTCGACCAGGCGGGCACCTCGGTTGAGCTGGCGCTGGGTGGCGGCGTCGAGGTCGGAACCGAACTGGGCGAAGGCGGCCATTTCGCGGTACTGAGCGAGAGCCAGGCGCAGAGTACCGGCAACCTGCTTCATCCCCTTGACCTGGGCGGCACCACCGACACGGGAAACCGACAGGCCGACGTTGATGGCCGGTCGGACACCGGAGTTGAACAGGTCGGTCTCGAGGAAGATCTGGCCGTCGGTGATCGAGATGACGTTGGTCGGGATGTAGGCAGAGACGTCGCCAGCCTGGGTCTCGATGATCGGCAGGGCGGTGAGGGATCCTGCGCCGAGTTCATCGTTGAGCTTGGCGGCGCGCTCGAGGAGGCGGCTGTGCAGGTAGAATACGTCGCCGGGGTAGGCTTCACGTCCCGGCGGACGACGCAGCAGCAGGGAGAGCTGACGGTAGGCGACGGCCTGCTTGGAGAGGTCATCGTAGATGATGACGGCGTGCTTGCCGTTGTCGCGGAAGTACTCCCCCATGGTCACGCCGGTGTAGGGGGAGATAAACAGAAGGGGAGCGGGCTCGGAGGCGGTGGCGGCGACGACGATGGTGTAGTCCATGGCGCCGTGCTTCTGGAGCTTGTCGACAACCTGGGCCACGGTGGAGCGCTTCTGGGTGGAGCGCTTCTGGCCGATGGCGACGTAGATGCAGATGACGCCGTTGCCCTTCTGGTTGATGATGGCGTCGATGGCGACTGCGGTCTTGCCGGTCTGACGGTCGCCGATGATCAGCTCACGCTGGCCGCGGCCGATCGGTACCATGGCGTCGATCGCCTTGAGACCGGTCTGCATCGGCTCGTGAACCGACTTACGGGCAACGATGCCGGGAGCCTTGATTTCGACTTCGCGGTAGGTGTCGGTCTTGATCTCGCCCTTGCCGTCGATGGGAACACCGATGCCGTTAACCACGCGGCCGACCAGCGCCTCGCCAACGGGAACCTGAACGATGCGTTCGGTACGCTTGACGGTGTCGCCTTCCTTGATGTGGTGGCAATCACCGAGGATCGCGGCACCAACGTTGTCTTCCTCCAGGTTGAGGGTCATGCCCATAACGCCGCCGGGGAACTCCAGAAGCTCGCCGGCCATGGCCTTGTCGAGGCCGTGGATGCGGGCGATGCCGTCACCGACGGAAATAATGGTACCAGTTTCGCTGACTTCAACCTCGCGGCCGAAACTTTCGATCTGCTTCTTGATTATTGCGCTGATTTCTTCTGCTTTGATTTCCATAAGACCAATCTCACCCCTTCTTTAAGGTATCTTCAATCCGTTTAAGCTGGGTTTTTATGCTACCGTCAAAAACCTTACCACCGACCTCGGCCTGCAGGCCTCCGATCAGGGACTTATCAACATCGACAGTCACAAAGACCTTTTTACCGGTCTTGGCTTCAAGACCCGATCCAATTGCCTTCTGCTGGGCCTGATTCAGCTTGGAAGCCGATACGATGCGGGCCCTGAGAACGCCGGAGAGGTCGTCTGCGAAATCTCTGTAGTTCACTTCGATCTGGGGGAGAAACTTAAGACGGTCTTTGGACAGGAGCAGGCCCAAAAAGTTTTTAACACCGTCCGAAAGCTCCATCGACCCGGTCAACTTCGCCAGGATGGCCTCTTTCTTTTCGATCGGAAGGGAAGGGCTTTCCATAATGAGCCGAAGCGACTTCTCGGTGGACAAAACAGAGCTGACTTTGGCGAGTTCATCGCCGAAACGCTCCACCATCTTCTGCTCAGCCCCCAGTGTTACCAGGGCTTTCGCATACCTCCTGGATATCGCGCTGATACTCAATGTAGTTCTCCCACCTTCTTCATGTATTCATCGACCAGACGACTCTGATCCTGGCCGGTGAAGTTTTTTTTCAGAATGTCCTCGGCGATCTTGACCGCCATGGCAGTAGCCTCCTGGCGCAACGTGGCACGGGCCTTGGCTACCTCGCGTTCGGCCGACTTCTGGGCTTCCTCTTCGACCTTCTTAGCCATTTCGTTGGCGTTAGCGAGGATCTTGTCGCGTTCGAGTTCACCTTCGCGCTTGATCGCTTCGTAGATTCCGTCAATCTCCTCCGAAGCCTTGGCCAACTTGCGGTCGTACTCGGCAAACTTCGCCTCGGCCGCTTCCTTGGAGGCCTGGGCCTCGTTCAGAGCGGTTTCAATCCCTTCGCTGCGCCCGGCCAGCCCCTTGCGGATCGGCTTGGTGATGAAGTAGGCGAGAAGCCCGACGGTCACCGCAAAGTTGAACACGCGGTAGAGAAAGTCCTTGAGCAGCACGCCGCTGTCGGCATGGCTTCCGCCTTCACCGCCAGAGGCAAGGGCAGCGGTGGCCACGCCCAGCATGATCACGCTGGCGGCGATGGTCCCGGCTTTCTTGTTCATAAAAAACCCCCTGAAACCTTTCATTTAGATGTTCCTCCCCAAAACCTTGGAAGCGATCTGCGAAGCCAGAACCTTGGTTTCTTTCTGAAGGGCCTTGCCGGCCCCTTCGGCTTCAACAGCAACCTTGTCTTTAATCGCCTGCAGACTCTCAGAGGCGCGCTGATGGGCCTTGCCCAGGATGCCGGCTTCCTCTGCAGCAGCGGCCTTGCGGATTTCGGCTTTTTCGCCGTTGGCCTTGAGCTTGGCCTCCTGAAGCTGCTTCTGGTAACGCGCTACCTTTTCATCGACTTCTACTTCGAGGCTTTTCGCATTCGCGTAGGAACCATCGATCGTTTCACGCCGGCGATTCAGAACATCGCGCAGAGGGCGAAACAGCAAGAAGTTGAGTATCGCCATCAGAACAAAAAAGTTAGCGAACTGAATCAGGATGGTCCAATCGATTTTGATCACTGCAACACCTCTTTAATTGTCTGGCTGCCAAATTCTGGTGAAAATGCCCTGATTACGGGCCTATGGATAGCAATTTAATGGAAAAATCGGATTAAAAAAGCCCCGTCCTCGGGGAGCAAAACAGGGCATTGCTATCATATAAAGCAGTTAACTGTCAAGACACTTTTTGGTCTCAGTCTCCGGTCAACCCACCAATCTCCATCGGGAAAGGGGTAGAGGCTAAGTTCCCTCACGGGGTCTCCCGTCCTTTAATTCTGGCCCTTTCGGCGCGACCTGCGTTGGCGATGCCTTATATGTCGAAATTTATCTGCACGCCTAACCGCATGGCGACCTAGTCGACAACCACCTTATTCTCACCCTTTTTTCCCATGGAAAGTTCCCCGTCGAGAGAGACCCCCTCTTCCACCACCAGAACCGGGGTTTCGATCTTGCCCTCGACCTTGGCCGGGGCGCGCAGCTCGACCTTGCCGGTGGCGGTGACGTTTCCCTTGAACTGTCCGCTGATGATCAGGGTCCCCACGTGGACCTCCGCCTGCACGTCAGCGGTCTGACCAATGATCAAGGTATCCTTGGAGGTGACCTGCCCACGAAAGGTTCCGTCGATGCGGACAATCTCGTCAAACAGCAACTTGCCCTCGAACTGGCTTCCGGGTCCGAGAAAAGCTTTGATATCACTCTTTTCGATGGGGTTTTCTTTCCTCATCTGCGGTTTTTCCTTCCTTGAAAACATAGAAAATAATCCAGAAACCTCGTGTGAAAAAAACGGGCGGCAGACGAATCAGGAAATTCCCAGAACCTGCAGCAGGCGATCCAGGTCATCGGCATTGTAGTAGGTGATTTCAATCTTCCCACCTTTGCCCTTGGGTTGGATTCGGACCTGGGTTCCGAGCGCCTTGGTAAGTTCCCCCGACAGGTGCAGAATCTCGGGATCAGGCTCCTTCTTTGGTTTAGCCTTGGGTAGGGCCCCGAAACTTTTGATCTTCTTCACCAGCGCTTCGGTGTCGCGCACCGAGTATTTCCTCTGGATGACTTCGTTGCGAGCCTCGAGAAGATCCTCTTCGTTTTCGAGCGAGAGGAGGGCCCGGGCATGTCCCATGCTCAACTGGCCTTCGAGGACGTTGTCTCGCACCGCTGCGGGAAGCCGCAGCAGGCGAAGGGAATTGGCGACGGTCGAACGGTCCTTGCCGACCCGGCGGGCCACCTCCTCCTGGGACAAGTCGAAATTATCCATCAGGTTGCGGTACGCACCGGCCTCTTCGATGGGGTTGAGGTCCTCGCGCTGGATATTCTCGATCAGGGCCATCTCCAGAGCCCAGTCCTCCGAAACATCCTGGATGACGACCGGCACTTCCTTGAGCCCTGCTTTTTGCGACGCCCGCCAGCGCCGTTCCCCGGCAATGATCTGGTAGTGATCGTCCACCCGCCGGACGACCAGAGGCTGGATCACCCCTTTTTCCTTGATCGACGCGACCAGTTCCGACATCTTGCTGTCATTGAAGGTCTTTCGAGGCTGACCCGCATGGGGTTTGAGCTCTTCGATCGGACACAGAAAATACTTTTTGCCCCCCTCCTGGGAGGCCGAATTGAGAAGGGCGCCTATGCCTTTGCCCAACGCTGGCCTCTTTGCCATATTATTCCCCCGTTTCGATTATCTCTTTTGCCAGTTCCAGGTAAGCGACCGCCCCGCGGGACGAAATATCGTAGAGAAGCACCGGAAGCCCATGGCTCGGCGCTTCGGAGAGACGGACATTGCGAGGGATGACCGTTTTGAAGACCTGGTCGCGGAAGTGGGTGCGCATTTCACCCGAGACCTGGTGAGAGAGGTTGTTACGCCCGTCGAACATGGTCAGCAGAATTCCGCGGACTTTCAGGGCGGGGTTGAGCTGTTTCTGAATTAGCCGGATGGTCTGCATCAGCTGGCTGAGCCCCTCCATGGCATAAAACTCACACTGGAGGGGTATCAGCACCGAATCGGCGGCGGTTAAGGCATTGACGGTCAACAGACCGAGGGAGGGGGGGCAGTCGATGATGATATAGTCGTATTCGTCGCGAATCTCGTTGAGCACCCCCAGCAGTTTTCCCTCGCGGGCGAAGGCACTGACCAGTTCGATTTCCGCGCCTATCAGGTCGGTATTCGAAGGAAGGATATCCAGGTGTTCAAGCTGCGAGCGGACCCTCACCTCCTGGGTGGAGGCGTCGCCGAGCAGGGCATTATAAACGGTTAACTCCTGAGCTCCTTTATCCAGGCCCAGTCCGCTGCAGGCATTGGCCTGAGGATCCATGTCCACCAGCAAAGTCCGTTTTTCCGCAGCAGCCAGGGAGGCTGCAAGGTTCACCGTGGTGGTGGTCTTGCCAACCCCTCCCTTCTGATTGGCAACGGCAATGATCTGAGCCATGAGCATCTTCTCCTTAGACCTGCATCGGGGCGGAAAGATTAACATAACCCCCCGTATCTTTAAAGGAAAAAACCATTACCGGTCGACGAGAATCCCCGTATTCGGCATATCTTGGGGGTAACAAATCCAAAAACGGCATATCTTGGGGGTGGCGGACCAGCGCCGGAGTTCGCCCCGGTCCATCCCGTCGAAGCGCATCCCTGTGGATAAACGTGTGGATTCTGTGGACAGGAAAGCAAAAAGGCCAACCAGCCCTCAGCCTTGATCCGCCTTTTGTAATACGATCAGGGTCCGTTTCGATCCCGATCGCGGCAAAACCAGGCTCCTGATCTCCACACAGCTCAGCCCCGCAGCTTCCAGGTCGTTTCGCGACTCGGCATATTCCGCTTCACCCTCGGCCCCCTTCATGGCAACGATCTGTCCGTCGGGCGCCAGGTAGGGAAGGGCGTAGGCGGCAAAGCCTGGCAGGGAGGTAAAGGCCCGCGAAACAATCCGGTCGAAACCTTCGGCCATCCCGGCCTTTTCCATCAACGCTTCAGCCCGGATATGAATAGGATCGATACCCTTCAGCCCCAGGCTTCGCACCGCCTGCTTCTGAAAGGAGATCTTTTTATTCACAGAGTCGACCGAAACGACCCTCAGCCGGTCGAGCACGATTTTCAAAGGGATGCACGGAAAGCCGCCGCCGCTGCCGAGGTCGAGCAGCCGTTCTTCGCCGCTCAGCAAGGGGAGCAGGGTCATGGAGTCGACCAGGTGTTTTTCCACCGCCTCGGCGGGGTCGGTGATGGCCGTCAGGTTGATGCGCCGATTCCAGCGCAGCAACTCCTGTAGAAAGGCCACCAGCATATCCTGTTTCCCCTCGGGGACTTCGAGGCTCAGCGAGGCAAGAAGCTCGCCGAGCATTCTTTTCATCTCCGCGCTATCCACGGCGCAGCACCACGGTGAGAATCGCGATGGCCGCCGGAGTCACCCCCGGAATGCGCGAGGCCTGACCAAGAGTAAGTGGTCCGACCTTTTTCAGCTTTTCCCGCACCTCGGCAGAAAGCCCCGCGACCCGGTCAAAATCAAAACCCTCGGGAAAGGGAACATTCTCGGCCTTGCGGAACCGTTCGACCTGGTCCTCCTGCCTGCGGATATACCCTTCGTATTTGATCGAAACTTCCAACTGGTCGAGAACCTCGTCATCCATGGCGGCCAAAGCCGCATCGGCAAATACCAGGTCCCGAATTCCCAGTTCGGGACGTCTCAACAACTCAAGCAAGGAGGCGCCGTTTTTCAGTTCCTTGATGTTGAGGCGCTCCATGGTGTCATGATCATTTCCGGAAATGCGACAATCGGTCAAAATCTGCCGACCCAGGCTGAGCGCTTCCATCTTGATTTCAAAGCGCCCCCACTGGTCATCACCGACCACCCCCACTTTACGCCCCACAGGGGTCAGGCGCTGATCCGCGTTGTCCTCCCTTAGAAGGAGGCGATATTCGGCCCTGGAGGTAAACATCCGGTACGGTTCAGTCGCCCCGAGGTTAATCAGATCATCAATGAGAACCCCGATATACCCCTGGTCCCGGGTGACCACAAGGGGCTCCTCGCCGCGCACCGTAAGCGCCGCATTGGCCCCGGCCACCAACCCCTGGGCCGCGGCTTCCTCGTAACCGGAGGTGCCGTTGATCTGCCCTGCATGATAAAGACCACCGATAGCCTTCGTCTCCAGGGTCGGTTTCAACTGGTTCGGGTTGACATAATCGTATTCAATGGCGTAGCCGGGGCGCATGATCTCAACCTTCTCCAACCCGGGGATCGTGCGCAAAAACTTCAACTGCACATCGGGTGGCAGGGAGGTCGAAACGCCGTTGGGATAGATTTCCACCGAACCGAGTCCCTCCGGTTCAAGAAAAATCTGATGCTTGTCTTTTTCCGGAAAACGGACGATTTTATCCTCGATCGACGGACAGTAGCGGGGGCCCACCCCTTCGATGACTCCGCTGTACAGAGGGGAGCGGTCGAGCCCCGAGCGAATGGCCTCGTGGGTCGCTTCATTGGTATAGGTAATATAGCAGGGGACCTGCGGTCGGTCGATCTCCCGGTGTCCAAAAGAGAAGGGTTTCGGTTGTGCATCGCCGTACTGGGGCTCAAGACTGGAAAAATCGATGGTGCGCCGATCGAGCCTCGGGGGGGTTCCGGTCTTGAGTCGTCCGACATCCAGGCCGAGTTCCCGCAGGTGATCGGAAAGACCCTCCGAGGGGGGCTCGCCGGCACGCCCTCCGGGGTAGTTGGACAGTCCCACATGAATAAGGCCGCGCATAAATGTACCGGTGGTCAACACCACCGTATCTCCGTGAAAGGTAATGCCCTCCCGGGTCACCACGCCACGGATCTGACCTTTTTCGACCAGCAACCGAGCCACGGTCCCCTGTTTGAGGTCGACATTGGGGTATTCCTCCACCGTCCTCTTCATCCGCGCCGCATACAGCATGCGGTCGGCCTGCGCCCGCGAGGCTCTTACAGCCGGACCTTTTCGGGTATTGAGCACGCGAAACTGGATTCCCGTCTCATCGATATTGCGCCCCATCTCCCCGCCGAGAGCGTCGATCTCCCGTACCAGATGGCCCTTGGCCAAGCCGCCGATCGCCGGATTGCACGACATCTGGGCGACGGCGTCGAGGCTGAGATTGAGAAGGAGGGTTGAACAGCCGATGCGCGCCGCAGCAAGCGCCGCCTCACAACCGGCGTGCCCTCCGCCCACCACGATGACCTGATATTTTTTCCCGTAGGTTGACATACTATACCTCTACCACCGCTGGTCCAGCAGATACGACAGAATGTTTCACGTGAAACATGAACTATTTTCCAATACAGAATCGCGAGAAAATTCGATCAAGAATATCATCAGGGGTCGTCTCTCCGGTAATTTCACCGATCGCCTCGAGGGCGTCCCGCAGTTCGATGGAAAGAAATTCCGGCTCTTCGGAGCAGGAAAGTCCCTGTAGAAAATTCCCAAGGGCGCAGCGACATCGTACCAGCGCTTCGCGGTGGCGGCGGTCCGAAAAGATCACATCTTCCTGAGCGTCACTGCCGGAGGTTCCGGTGATCGATTGCACCATCAGTTCCTTGAGCTGGTCCATCCCCAGCCCGGTGCGGGCGGAGACATCGACCAGAGGATAGCTGGTAAAAAAGGGATGCGCCACCGGATCCTGGGTCTCGTCGGCCTTGTTGCGAACAACGATCACCCGGCCGTCTGTGCAAGCCTCCATGGCGAGAAGATCGTTGTCATCGATCGCCTTCGCTCCATCGATGACCAGCAGGATAAGGTCGGCGGATGCCGCCTTCTTCCGCGCCCTCGCGACCCCCTCGGCCTCCACCGGATCGTCGGTGTGACGCACCCCGGCCGTATCGACCAGCCGCAGGGGGAACCCCTCTAAGACCACCTGTTCCTCGATGGTATCTCGGGTGGTTCCGGGAATGTCGGTAACAATCGCCCGAGCCTCCCCTAAAAGAAAATTCAACAGCGAACTCTTGCCGACGTTGGGCTGCCCGATAATGAGCACCGAGAGGCCTTCTCTCAACAACCGACCGGTGTCGAAAGAGGCGAGGGCCTCATCAATACTTTGACACAAGGTGCTGGCCTGACGCTCGAGTTGGGTGTGATCCTTGATATCGACATCTTCATCGGGAAAGTCGATATAGGCTTCAACCAGAGCCAGAAGATCGGCTACCTGCTGCCGATATCCATGGACCTGCCGGGAGACCTTGCCGTTGAGTTGACCAAGAGCGACACGCGAGGCGAGCGAAGAGCGGGAGCGGATCAGGTCGATAACAGCCTCGGCTTCGGAGAGATCGAGACGTCCGTTGAGAAAAGCCCTGAGGGTAAACTCGCCCGGTTTGGCCAGGCGTGCCCCGCCGTCGACCAGGGTATCGATAATAGTGCGAATCAAAAGGCTGCCGCCATGGCACTGAATTTCAACCACATCTTCGCAGGTATAGGAACTGGGCGCTTTCATAAGGACCGCCATCACCTCATCGACCGGACGCTCGTTCAGATCGACGAAGGTCCCGAGGTACAACCGATGGGTATTGAACTCTTCGACCTTGCGGCGCGGCCGAAAAAAAAGCCGGAGAAAGGACTCGGCCCTGTCTCCGGAAATGCGGACAATCCCGACCCCACCTTCACCGGGTGGGGTCACGGGTGCCACGATGGTATCCTTATGAACCATGATTACGTCTTTCGCGGATAGATGATGATTTTACGATCTTTCCCCTGGCCGACGGCTTTGCCCTCGACTCCGGGTTCATCAATAATCAGGTTGAGAAAAGTTTTCTGCTCTTCGGCAGGAAGTGGGTTGACCGCTCCCTGTTTCCCACTACGGCGTACCTGAGAACAGATCCGCCGCGCCAGGCGCTGAAGGGAGATCTGACGCTTTTCACGGTAGCCGTCAATATTCAATACAATCCGGGTTCGGTCTGCCACCACGCGATCGACCATCGAGGAGACAAGGTAGTTAAGGGCATCGAGGGCCTGCCCATGCCGCCCGATTATCCGACTTGACTGATCACTGACCATTTCTATTTCGATAACATCGCTGGCCGGGTGAACATGCACCTGCCCGCAAAAGCCGCTCATCTGCAGCAGCCGCTCGGTTACATGGCGGGCGATGAAGGCCCGATCCATCAACCGCAGGCGCACCACCGCAGGGCGCGTGCCGAGCAGACCGAAAAGCTTTTTCGACGGTGCCTGAACGATATCGATATCGACTTCAGCACGGGTGCACTGATATTCGCTGAGACCCTTCTCGACCGCCTCGTCGAGGGTGCCACCTGTAAATTCGGATCGAAGAATAGCTTTAAGCATAACGCAAAACCGGATCAGGCCTTTTTATGAATAAAATACTGCTGCAGAATGGTCAGCAGGTTGTTAACCAGCCAGTAGAGAACCAGGCCCGAGGGGAAATTGAGGAACAGGAAGGTGAAAATTACCGGCATCAGCATGAACAATTTGGCCTGGTTCGGGTCCATGGTGGTGGGGGTCATCTTCTGCTGAATGAACATGGTGGCGCCCATGATCAGCGGCGTGATGTAGTAGGGGTCTTTGGCTGAAAGGTCGGTGAGCCAAAGAGCAAAAGGGGCCTGGCGCAGTTCGATGGTTTCAAGAAGCACCTTGTACAGGGCGAAGAAGACCGGAATCTGAATCAGCATCGGCAGACACCCCCCCAGAGGGTTGACCCGGTGTGTCTTGTAAAGCTCCATGATTTCGCGATTGAGCCGCTCCCGGTCGTTCTTGAACTTTTCGCGAATCTTGGCCATCTCGGGCTGAAGCTTCTGCATCTCCTTCATCGAGGAGTAGCTCTTCTGGGTCAAGGGCCAGAAGAGGAGTTTGATAATCACCGTCAAAATAATGATGGCAACGCCGAAGTTGCCGATGAACGAATTGAAAAACTTGAGGGTGTGCAGCAGGGGTTTTGCGATAATGGCAAAAATACCGAAATCGACCGCCTGTGCGAGTTGCGGGTGCACGGTGTTGAGAATATCCGGGTCACGGGGGCCAAAATAGAGCAGGTAATTGAAGGCGGCCGACTCACCGGCCTGCAGGGTGCGGTAAGGAGTAAAGGCCGCATTGACAATGGCATCGCCTGTGCGCTCGATACGGATTTTTTCAGCGGCGCCTTCTTGCGGAACGATTGCACTCATGAAGTACTTGTTCTCGAAAGCGCTCCAAACGGTATCCTGGCTGTAGAGCTTGGGGCCTTCCTCGAGAAGGTCCTTGGGGTCGTCGGTCTCAACACCATCGCCGACCAGGGTAGCGGGCCCCACATAGGTTTGTGAGTCTCCGGCTTTGGAATCATCCCAGGGCTGTACCAGGGAAACCTCAAGGTTACCCCTTACCGCGGAGGAACCGCCGTTGATAACGCGAACCTCCAGATCAAACTTGTAACTGTCCCCGTAGAAGGTGTAGCTCTTCTCAACCCTAAGGCCGTCATCGCGCAGCAGAGTAAAAACAACCGTGCGCGTTTCGCTCCCTTCAAGCAAGAGCGAGCGCTCCGCCGCGCCGATGCGGTAAAGAGCGTCGGAAGGAATGGCCAGGCCGTCGGTGCCGGTGGTGCGGATATTGCCGAGGTGCGAGGGTCCGTCAACAGTCAAGGCCACCGGCGCCGAGTCGCGGGCTGCGCTGACTCGGAAGTTGGCGAGTTCAAAAGATTTAAGCTTGGCCCCGGCATTGGTAAAGACCGCTGTGAAAAGGGGGGTTTCAACCACCACATCTTCAGCGCGCGAAGCATTTTGAACCAGATTGACACCGGCTTCGGCGGCAGGGGCATGGAGCGGTTCAACGGGCTTGGAAACGACGGCCGGCTCATTGACAACCGAAGGCGCAGACTCAGAAACCTGCTCTTTTGGTGCAGTGATTTCGGGCTCCTGAGGAGGAAATAGGAAGCTGAAACCGAACCAGACCACCAGCATAAGAACCAGGGCTATAATGGTATTTTTATTTTCCATTGGGTGTCACTCCAGGACAAAATTAGTCGATATAAAAGGTCATTTAACAGGATCGTAGCCGCCGGGATGAAACGGGTGACAGCGACAGATTCTCCACACAGCCAGACACAGGCCTTTTAAAACGCCATATTTTTCAACAGCCTGGCAGGCATAGGTGGAACAACTGGGATAAAAGCGGCAGGTTGGAGCCTTAAGGGGGGAAATAACTCGCTTATATGCGAGAATCGGTATGAGTATTAGCTTTTTGACCATGGCGGCCCCGGGATGGATTGGCTGAAAATAGAAGTTTCAGCTCTTCACATACCCTGATGTAATCAAGCTTCGGCGATCCCTTTTTGGCAATGATAGAGATATCCATCCCCGCCGGAAGCAGGGAATAGTGAAGCCGGAAGAATTCACGAACCAGACGTTTGACGCGGTTTCGCTGTATGGCCCCACCGACTTTCTTACTGGCGGTAATCCCAAGCCGGGTGGGGCCACATGAATTTTCTGCAACGACAACAATAAAGTGCGCGGTATGAGTTTTTTTGCCCCTGTCCCAGGTGCGAAGAAACTCGACTCTTTGACGCAGCCGCATATCCGGTGAAAAACGGTTTTTATCGACGGCTGCCAGAGTCACGGGCAGTTTATTTGCTGGGTGTGGCTACGGAAAGCTGTTTGCGACCGCGCGCACGACGCCTGCGGATTACGGTCTGGCCGTTTTTGCTCTGCATCCGCTTGCGGAAACCATGGGTACGCTTTCTCTTGATGCGACTGGGCTGGTAAGTACGTTTCATTTTGATGCAACTCCCTTGTTCTTTATGATTTTTGTTCTCTATATTTTCGACAAAGGACTCTATTAAACATATATACTGGCCGATGTCAATAAAATTAAAAAGAGGGGCATTAACTCCGCAACCATCGCGCACACCATCCGTGACCGTTGGCAGCCGCTGAAAAGGCCCGTAAATCCTTGCCGGTGGCGGTTTTTCAGGCAAAAGGGTGAACCAAAAAGGACTTGCAAAAAAGCCACCCCTCTGTTAGCTTACAAAGTCGGCTAATACCCTGCAAATAGGGATTAAATTATTTTTACCCGCCCGAAAAACGGATTATCCACAAGTGTTAACAAACCTGTGTATATCTTTTGCATGTTTTAACTACCATCTATAATTACGAGTATTTATATAAATGAACCGCCTCTGGCAGGAAACCCTGGCTCAACTTCAAACAACATTGAGTCCACAAAACTTCACGACCTGGATCAAGCCTATCCAACTGGTGGGTATTGAAAAGGATGTGGTTCATTTAGGGGTTCCCAACCGCTTTGTCCTCGATTGGATAACCGAGAACTACAGCGGTCTTATTCAGGAAACCGTTTCCGAAATAGGCGCCGTATCCTACCGTCTGCAATTTTCCATCACCAGCCGGTCGGGGGAAGTCAAGCCATCTGAGACCGAAAAAGCCCCCCCGCCTGAGGAAACAAAACCGCCCGAATACAAGATGGATGGCGCCCCCCGAAAGGGGAAGGTGGCCATCAATCTGAATGAAAAATATACCTTTGAAGAATTCGTTTCGGGTTCTTCAAACCAGTTTGCCTATGCCGCCGCCATGGCGGTGGCCAACAACCCGGCAACGACCTACAACCCCCTCTTCGTCTACGGAGGGGTTGGCCTGGGAAAGACCCACCTGGTCAATGCCATTGGCAACGCCATTATCAAACGCACCCCCGAGGCCCGGGTCTGCTATTATTCGTCCGAAAAGTTCATGAACGAACTGATCAATTCTTTGCGATACGCCAAGATGGACGAATTTCGTAAAAAGTTCCGTTCCATGGACGTTCTCATCATCGACGATGTCCAATTCATTGCCGGCAAAGAGCGTACCCAGGAGGAGTTTTTTCACACCTTCAACGCCCTCTACGAGTCGCATAAGCAGATCGTGGTAACGTCGGACAAATTTCCCAAAGACATCCCCGGTCTCGAAGAGCGGCTAAGATCCCGTTTCGAATGGGGCCTTATTGCCGATATACAAGCCCCCGATGTCGAAACAAAACAGGCTATTCTGAATATGAAGGCCGACCAGAACGGGATATCCCTGCCGGTAGAGGTAGCCCTGTTTCTCGCCACCTCTGTCAGCAGCAATGTCCGGGAACTCGAAGGATACCTGATTCGGATAGGGGCCTACGCCAGTCTGACCTCCACCCCTATCAATCTGGCCATGGCCAAGGAGGTCTTGAAGGATATTCTGATCGAAAAAAACCGGGAACTGACCGTTGAAGAAATTCAGAAGGGCGTAGCATCCCATTTCAACGTCAAGGTTTCCGACCTGAAATCGCCATGTATCTGTCGCGGCAGCTCACATCCTGCTCCTATCCGGAAATCGGTG
This sequence comes from uncultured Desulfuromonadales bacterium, assembly GCA_945787285.1. Classification (GTDB taxonomy): domain Bacteria; phylum Desulfobacterota; class Desulfuromonadia; order Desulfuromonadales; family Trichloromonadaceae; genus CALZIC01. The sequence goes on along the minus strand of CALZIC010000032.1, from coordinate 1,748 downwards.
ACCGTTTCGGCGGCAAGGATCACTCAACCATTATTCACGCGATCAAAAAAATAGATAAACAGCTCGTCGATGATTTTCAGCTGAGAGCGACGATCGAAAACCTGAAAAATGCCCTGACCGGCTAAAAAATTTTATCCCGAAGCGCTGTGAACAGAGAGAGGATAAGGCAGTGGACACAGGGGGACAAAACAGCCTGTCCACAAAATGACCTTTTCGTCCACAGATTGAAAGTAAGACTGGTACACAGCCTAAAACCCCGTAATTCGTGTAAAAATGATGGATATTCACAAATCCACAGGCATTTACTACTATCTGCTATTAAAGACTTAAAAACATAAAACCAGTACTGACCTGTTTACAGGAGGCCGCATGCACTTCACCATCGAAAAAGAGTTTTTCCTAAAAGGACTATCACGTATCCAAGGGATCGTGGAAAAACGGAACACCATCCCGGTTCTCTCCAACGTTCTCATCGAGGCCGACGAGGAGGGGATCAACCTGACCGCGACAGACCTGGAAGTCGGCATGCGCGCATCCTACCCTGCCACCGTAAAAACCCCCGGCAGGGTCACCGTATCGGCCAAGAAGATCTTTGAGATCACCAAGGAGCTTCCCGAGAAGGAGATTTCTTTTACCGCCAAGGAAAACTGCTGGATCGAAATCAAATGCGGTAAGGCACTTTTCAACATCGTCGGACTCTCGGCTGAGGAATTCCCGTTTTTTCCCTATCCGGAAAAAGAGAATTTTATCTCGATGGACGCGCTGCTTTTGAAAGAAATGGTTGAAAAAACGTCCTTTTCCATATCAACCGACGAGACCAAGTACAACCTTAACGGCATCTATTTCAAAGCAGAAAAGACCGAGGCCGTCAGTACCCTTTCACTGGTCGCCACCGATGGTCACCGTCTGTCGATGATAACCCGCGACATTCCCCCTGGAACGGTTTCTGAACTTGAAAAGGGCGTGATTTTTCCCCGCAAGGGTATTCTCGAACTGAAAAAAATCGCGGATGAAGGCGCTGGTTCTATATTACTCGGCTTCATGGACAACAACGCCATCATCAAAAAAGACAAGACGGTGGTCGTAATGCGCCTGGTCGATGGAGAATTCCCCGACTACAACCGGGTCATCCCCCAGAACAACGAATTTACCGCATCGATTCCCCGTGATGGCTTTCTTCACGCCTTGCGCCGCATGTCGATCCTGTCGAGTGAGAAATCCCGCGGCGTCAAGTTGAACCTGAATGAAGCCCTGCTCGAGATCTCATCGTCGAATCCCGAATTCGGAGATTCCCGCGAAGAACTTGAAATCGACTACAACGGCCCTGAACTCTCCATCGGCTACAATGCCCGATACATCATGGACGTTCTGCAAAACCAGGATGCCGAGAAGATGAACCTGCTGGTGAAAGACAACCTTTCGCCCGGCCTGCTCAAACCTTGTGATGATGACCAGTACCTTGCCGTCATCATGCCGATGAGGTTGTAGCAGGCGCCGGTAAACGTGATGCGCCTCAAGCACCTGGTTCTTAAAAACTATCGTAATATCGAGGATTTGGATTTCGAACCGGATACGGATTTTAATATTATCTGGGGGAACAACGCCCAGGGTAAAACCAACATCCTCGAAGCCATCTACCTGTTGGCCAACCTCAAAAGTTTCCGCGGTTCGCGCAACGAGGAACTGATCCGTTACGGCAGCGAGTTCTGTCAGGCCAGCGGCGAGGTCCTGTCATCGGGGGTTCGTCG
>CALZIC010000031.1 GCA_945787285.1 uncultured Desulfuromonadales bacterium | reverse complement strand
ATTGGTCCGGGTGTTTTCAAGGGAGTAGTGGGCATTGCGCTCCATGAAAAGCCTGTCGGCCCGATCAAGAGATTTACCGACCTCCTGACCAAGAATCGCCCCGGCCAGGGTACCGATAGCGACGGCCACGATGGTTCCGCTGCCCTGCCCGATCTGGGAACCCAACAGCGCCCCGGCTCCGGCGCCTATCACCGTGCTGGTCCCCTCTTTCGGGCCCATGCTCGGCATACATCCAACCAGGGCCATGGTCACCACCAGAAAGAACGCGAAGAGCCGTTTCATGGTCACCTCCTCTGCTCCGCTTGGTCCAAGTCATTCTGTTAGTCCAAGTATAGAACAGATAAAGGAAAAGTCTTCCTTTGCCCCTCAGGAAAAAGATCATCCCCCGGCATCCTGAAAGGTTGATGCTAGCGGGCTCTCAGTTCAACCCGCAGCATTTCTTGTATTTTTTACCGCTGCCGCAGGGGCACGATTCATTACGTCCGACTCTGGCCGTTGCCACCGGTACTTTGGCTGGCGGTTCGGATTCTGAATCTTCCAGCCGAATCTCCTCAATCTCGCTGGCAAAGGCCTGCAGGGTCTCGACGGCCGATGGAAGCAGGGCAATCAGCTTCGCCGACACCTGGGCGATTTCGTCCTCACCGGGCCCGACATTATCGAAGATTTCGGGAACATGGTCCGGTCGGGCCACGCCGAGCACAATCATCAGCGCCGTCAGAACATCATCCCCCTCCTGGTCCTCATCGACTTCCGCCGCATCGAGCACCTCATCCGGAGCCCAGATGCCCGAACGTAGAGCCAGGGCCTTTTCAAGCCCGTTGGCCCAGAGCCGCATCCGCTCCATCCCCTCTGTCCCAAGCGCATCGATATCGAAGGGAAAGGACAACTCCCCGGCCAGGCGCCGGGCGTTGAGGCGGTTGTAGGCATCCATCAGGTACCCGAAGATACGGTTGCCTTCCCGCTCGTTTTCAAAAGCCGCCATCTCCTCGCCGAAAATATCGCCGAACCATTCGCTCGGCATGGTGACATCCGGAGTAATGACCACCCCGAAAAGGTAGCCCTCAAGCTCGTCGAGGCTCATCGCGTCCTCGGGTTTCACAGCGTGCCTCAACAGGTCCTGAAGGTTTTCTCTTTCTTCTTCTGTCAGCATGTTCTCCTCTGCAATGGACAAAACGGTCACCCTTCTTTTGCCAGCTCGGATGTTTTTGCCTGGTCGGCAGGCACGATTCGGCCGTCGGTACAGACGTAACGCACCTCGCAGTGCATGTCGAATCCTATTTTCTCAAAAACGACCCGGCGGATGTGGGCAATCAGCGACAGCACATCGCCCGAGGTGGCGCCGCCGAGATTGACGATGAAGTTGGCATGCTGCGCGGAAACCTGGGCGTGGCCGATACGGGTCCCCTTGAGGCCGGCCTCCTCGATAATCTTGCCGGGCGGCCCGACGGTGGCGTGCATCTCTGCAGTACTGAGAAAGACCGAACCGCAGTTGGGTTGCTTGCGGGGGAATTTTCGGCGGCGTTCGCGCAGATCCCCTATCATCTCCCGGCGAACAAGGGCCGGGTCGCCCTGCTCGCACTCGAGCTCCACCTTGACCACCACTCCTCCCGAGTCCTGCAGTGCACTGTGCCGATAGGAGAATGCGCACTCCGCGCGGGTCAGTATCGCCTCGCGCCCATCGGAGCCAACGATCCATACCCGTCGCACATTGTCGCCGATCCCCTTGCGGTGACTGCCGCCGTTCATCAGCACCAGGCCGCCGAGAGTCCCGGGGATGCCGATGGCATGCTCGAGCCCGGCAAGGCCAGCTTTCGCCGCCCTGCGTGACACCTCCGGCACCCAGGCCCCGGCCTCTGCCACAATGCGGTTCCCTTCGATGACAAAGTGATCCATGGCGCTGCCGATTTTAAGAACAATTCCCCTCACCCCCCGGTCGTCGAAGAGCAGGTTCGTCCCCTGGCCGATAACCAGCAGCGGGATACCGTGACCAGCAGCAAAACCGACAATGGCGGAGACCTGGTTGGAGTTGCGCGGTTCCACCAGGAGATCGACGGGGCCGCCAATTTGCCAGCTGCAGTGCCGGGAAAGGGGCTCGTCGTAGTATGCAGCGCCAACATCCAGGGCGGCAAGACGTTCGAGCAGAGAACGATTCACGTTTGTCTTTTGAGAAGAGAGCATAATTCAGTTTCCGCAGGTAAAATTCATTTCGGAATGCTTGGCTGCACCAGGATGGAGACCATACCACAGGTTGGGGCTCTCGAAAAGGCCGGCCTCCCCCAAATACGGCGCCACTCCTATTGACCGAACGAATGCGGATCGGGGTTGAATATCGACCAAACTCTGGTACATCTTTAAGTAACAAATGAGTGTTGTGCAACTCCCGGCACACTCGCAAAAGACAACCGCCGGGAGCAGGTTTAGTTTAATGTTCAGGGAAGGTGCACCACGGTAGTGATTTTGGTTGAAAGGAGGTGCCCCATGAAGTCCAGGAAAATCCTTTTCCTCGATTTTGACCATGTCCTAAACACCTCGGAAACCCTCGAAAAAGGCATATTTTTCGCTAAAAAAAACGTCGATGTTCTCAATGCCATCCTCGATAATATCGAAGTCTACATCGTTGTCACCTCGATGTGGCGCATCGCGGCAACGGTTGAAGAACTCGAAGAACTCCTCGTGCAGGCAGGCGTTCATGCCACCGGACGAGTCCTCGGCGCCACCCCCTGCATGGAGGATAGTCCCCGCGGCGCCGAAATCATGACCTGGCTCGAGCAGTCGCAGCCATCGACCGATGAATACGTCATTCTTGACAACCGGGCAGATATGGAAGAGATCATTTCCCACCTGGTTCAGACCGACCCCCGGTACGGACTGATCCAGGAGCAGGTCGATGAGATTGTCAGCCTGCTGACATTCTCACCGGCTGACGGATACTAGGAGGCTGTCCGACAATAGAAGAACCTACTGCGAAACCGTCTGATCGGCCCATATTTCCGCATTTTTTCTACAAATAGCGGTGCTATTCGCTCTCAAACCTGCGAAAATCTGTCCTCAATCAGTCGATTTCTCGCTACGGTCCCTATTATCGGTCAGCCTCCTAGGAACCTGTCGGATCAGCCCTCAACCGTGCTGAAATCCCACATGATTTCAGGAAAACGTGGTGTTTTCCTGTTCCGCCACCCGGATAAACGTCGTCCGTTTAGTCAATTCTTTCAGCGCACCTGCCCCCACGTAGGTGCAGGCTGAACGGACCCCGCCCAAAACGTCCTTGACGGTTTCAGCAATCGGCCCGCGATACGGAACCTCCACGGTCTTTCCTTCGGAGGAACGATATTCAGCGACCCCTCCGGCATACTGATCCATGGCCGTGCCCGAACTCATACCGTAAAAGAGCTTGTAATGCAGGCCGTTGCGTTCAATCGATTCGCCTCCGCTTTCGTCATGACCGGCGAGCATCCCTCCGAGCATGACGAAGTCTGCCCCGCCGCCGAAGGCTTTGGCCACATCGCCGGGGCAGACGCACCCCCCGTCGGAAATGATCCGCCCGCCAAGACCGTGAGCCGCATCCGCACATTCTATCACTGCGGACAGTTGCGGATAGCCCACCCCGGTTTTGACACGCGTGGTGCAGACCGACCCCGGACCGATCCCGACCTTGACCACATCGGCGCCAGCCAGCAGAAGCTCTTCAACCATTTCTCCGGTCACCACGTTGCCGGCCACAATCGTCTTGTCGCTGAACGCATTACGGACTTCCTTGACGAAATCAACAAAGGCTTCGGCATAGCCGTTCGCTACGTCAATGCAGATGAAATCAAGCTTGGGGTGTTCAGAAAGAATCGCTTTAAGTTTGGAGAAATCGTGGTCCGAGGTGCCTGTGCTGACCATGATATGGTTGATAAGGTCGTCATCGGCTTGGGCCATGAACGCGCTCCACTCCTCAAGGGTGTAGTGCTTGTGCAGCGCGGTCAAAAGACCGAAATCGGCCAGAACTTTGGCCGCTTCAAAGGTGCCGACCGTATCCATATTGGCGGCGATAATCGGCACCCCTGTCCACTCCTTTTTACTGTGCAAAAAGGTATAGGTTCGTTCCAGCATTACCTGGGAACGACTCTTCAGAGTAGAGCGTTTGGGGCGAATCAGCACATCTTTAAATCCAAGCTTCAGATCGGTTTCTACTCGCATAGCATATCCTTTTCGGTAATTATAAATTGATTTCCATCGACCAAAGAGAGCAATAAACAGGCCACAGGGTCTTTCAAAATGAAAATGGAACTATATTTTTATAAATTTCACGCCGGGCTGCATTGACCGAGTCTTCTGCAACCAATCATAAGTATTTCCCAATCACCTTTAAATACACGTCATTTCTCCATTGTCCGAATCAAGCTCCCGCCCGTCCCAGAGGGGCATACGACCCTGTCTGTTTTTTGTTTGGCGAGTTATAGTGGAAATTGCTGCGAAGATATGGCATGTTACGTCCTGCGCCTGTCATCCCGCATCCGCCCCAGCGGGCCAGAAGTTCGCAGCGACTTCCGCTTCGCGCCGACGGTTCGTCTGCCGGGGAATCATCGGGCGCCCCTAGTTATGACCGACACAACTGAGAAGTACCCGCAAAATTCCCCGGGGAGTGTTCCTGCAACGCAAAACGCCGAACTCTCCGGGAAAAAGCCCCCGCGTCCCCGTCGCCTGTGGCAGATGGCCACTGGAATCAGGTTCAAGGTCTCCCTGATGACCTTGGTTTTGATTTCCTTGATCACCACCGGCTCATCCCTGGTGATTATCGACATCATGGACGAGGTTCTGCTGCAGTCCCTGATCAAGCGGGGCTCCTCCATCGGCCTGAGCACCGCCACCCCCGCAGGTTACAGCATTCTGGCCAACGACCGTCTGGCCCTTGACAACCTCGCCGCCCAGGTCGAAGCCTCGCAGGATGACATCCTCTACCTGACCATCCTTGACGTCAAAGGGGACGTCCTCGCCCACAGCCGACTCGAAGCAACCGGAGCCGCATTCGAGAAGGCAGAAGGCCCTCTGATCAAACAGAGTGAAAACTTCTCCGTAGCCAAAACTATCCGCGAGGGGCGTTCCTGCTATGAATTCCAGACCCCGATCCTCTTTAGCGCCAACAAGGTCGGCTCGGTCATTTTCGGCATTGATGCCGACACCCTGGTAAAATCCAAAAAGTCGGCCCGCAGCCAGATCTTTGGAATCTCAGCCCTGGCCCTGGCATTTGGCATGGCCGGCACGTTCTTCCTTTCCAACTTCATCACCAACCCGATCAAGCGCCTTACGACCGGCGTTTCTCGAATCAAGTCGGGGGACTACCGCGTCGAAGTCGCTGTTACGGCTAAAGATGAACTGGGCGAATTGACTCGCAATTTCAACGAGATGTCCAAAGTCATCAGGGAGCAGAAGGAAAGCCTCGAGGGTTCGGCAAAAGAACTTGAAGAATCGTATATTTCAACTGTCCGCATCCTGGCCGCTGCCCTCGATGCCCGCGACAACTACACCCTCGGCCATTCCTCACGGGTTGCCCGACTTTCCCTGCTGATCGGCAGAAAGCTTCACTTCGACGAGAGCGACCTCAAAGACCTGGAAATGGCCTGCTTTCTCCACGACATCGGCAAAATTCACGTTCCTGACCACATTCTCAACAAGCAGACCCCTCTCGATGAGCAAGAAACGGAAGTCATCATGCAGCACCCCGAGCAGGGGGCCGAAATCCTCGGACTGGCCGAATCGCTGCACAAATACGTCCCCGCAGTCCTGCAGCACCACGAATGGTACAATGGGCAGGGTTACCCCGATGGTTTGAAGGGCGATGAAATTCACCCCTATGCGCAGATCGTCTCCATCGCAGACTGTTTCGACGCCATGACCTCCTCCCGCCCCTACCGCAAGGGATGCACTCCCAACACCGCCGCGGCAGAAATCGGTAAATTCAGGGGAACCCAGTTCGCCCCGCACCTGGTCGACCTGTTTCTTGAATCCCTCGCGGACTATGAAAATGAACAAGATCTGTAGTTCTATGGAGGCCCTTATGAGAATACCCCTTAATTACACATTCCTCCTTCCGCTGCTCCTGGTTTCCCTCACCTCCTGCAGTGTTATCCATAGCAGCATCAACCCCTGGGAAGGCCTCCCAGCAGGCAACAACCGGGGCCTTCTGACCAAGGATGATCCTGCTGCCATCAAAAACGAAATCGCCCGCCAGTTGGCCAAGGAGAATTACCTCTTGGCCCTTTCAGCCCTCCACCAGGGGGTGGAAAATGGACAATCGGAAAGCTCGTTGACCAGTGAATACCTTCAGGTTTTGCAGGGGATCTTTCAGCAGGCAGAAGCCCTGATGGCCGAGGAAGAATTTGATGAGGCCGGACTCTTTTACCGGGCGGCCCTTGATGGCTTTCCCCGAGATGAGGAAGTGGCAAAAAAGGCCCCCCTCTCCAAAGAGGTAATCCAGTCCAAAATAGAGGCCTGCGCAGACCAGCTGATGGAGAATGGCCTGCTATCCTACCGCTCCGGCGAACTCGACACCGCCATCGGGACGTGGAAAAAAATCCTCGTTTTTCAGCCGCAGCATGAGGCTTCGCAAAAGGCTATCCATACAGCAAACCTCCAGTTGACCAATTTAAATTCGATGGATAAGGAGCAATCCCCCCGCCGGCCATAACATGCCCCGCAATGCCAATTGCAAAAAGAAAAGGCTTCGATATGTCGAAGCCTTTTCTTTTTGTGCTCGGTAGGCGGTTGCAGTGCGAAACAGCGTGCAGCAACATGGCTGAATTCAATCGTTTTCCGATTAAACCCAGTTCGGCGGATCCGGGATTAATGGAGTCGCCGTCGCTCCGAATAAAAAGGTGTGGTTTTCTCAAGTTTGAGGTTATGCATTGACAGCAGGCTGTCAAAAAGGGACCGGTCATGGTGACTCAGGTAAAAGTTACGGATCAGGTTCAATGCAGATTCCATTTGATGTTCTGTCCGGCAGCTCTCGATGATTTGAAGACACCGCTCGTAATGGTGTTGTTTTTCAGCCATAATTTCCATAGCGTTATCCCTCCTTCTATAAATTTTAAATGATAGGAGGCAGATCGCAAACTCCGTCTTCAAAAAATTTTTCGTAGTGCCCGGTTAAAAAGTGAAGCAGGCTGAATCGCCAGAAAGATCACAGAATTTGTGCGAAGTCGAGGCATGAACCGGAATTATTGCCCCCCCGCACGGACTTGCCTCTTTACTCACCCGCCCCTTGCCCTCCGACAATCACCGACTAGACTTAAATCACTACACCTGACCCCGAAGAGCGTAACGGTCAATAATCCCTCATGCTGAATCAAGATCAGGCTAAACATTTTGGACAAGGAGGCGATATGAACCTTTATGGATGGATCACCACGTTGACCGCTGTATTGCTGCTGAGCTCAGGCTGCGCCACAACCGAAGAGGCCCTTGGACCGGTTTCCGAAAAGGCTTCGACGCCCCCTCCGGTTATGGAAGAAACGGCTATTGAAACTCCCGAAAAGACAAAAATGGAGGAGAAGCCCGTAGTTGACGTGGCGGTCGGAGAAAAAATCTACATCAAGGCCTGCATTGCCTGCCATGCCATGGGCGTCTTCGGCTCGCCCAGGCTTGGCGACCAGCAGGCCTGGAAACCCCTTATTGCCAAGGGGTTCGATACCCTGTTCGAGAACGCCGTAAACGGCTTTCAGGGTAAACGCGCCTATATGCCGGCCCGTGGCGGCCACGAGGACCTTACCGATGAGGAGGTCAGGGCCGCCGTACACTACATGGTGGAAAAGAGTCGATAATAGTGCCCCGGGCCCGACTTTCAACCCACAGACACCGCCAGCACAAAATCACCCGCCCCTTGACACGATCTGGAGAATGCCAGATTTTCGCACTCCACCGTCGATAGGGTCATGACCCTTAGTTCCTGATCAGCCTGCTTTAAATACCAGTAAATTCCGCCGTATTTCCTGGAGTGAAAATCTCCGTTGAAGTGGACAAACAGTCGGCCGGGCTCCCGGTTCTTGCGAATTAAGTGGGCCATGGTGGCGTCTTTTACCGCCTGTGCCGCCACAAAATCGTCGGGCTTCATGTGCATCCCGTGCCCCATCCCCATTTTCATCATTTCGTTGTATCCCGGTGTCGCCATGCTCACCTCAATCGGCAGAGGGGCCATCCAACGACGGGCCTCACCGGAGAGTTTTTCGAGGGCACCCAGACCCTCGCGAGCCACCAGGTTCGCATACCGTCTGGGGATGTTGGTGGCAACGAACTTCAGTCCTCGCCCCCTGGCAATTTCGACCAGCGGCCTGTAGTCCCTTTCGTAGTTGGGCCACACCTTGGATTCACGAACCAGATGGTCGTGTTTGATTAATCCGGCCAGGTATTCATCGAGGACAATCTGGTTATCGGCCTCGAACATCTCGGCCCCGAGCAGCAGATGGTCACTGGTGAGTTCAGCCAGGTCGCCTGCCAGGTCCTGCTGCAGCCTGTGAACCACCTCGTTATCGTGGAGTTCACCAAACAGCAGCACATCGGCTTTGGCCACCTGATGCAGCATATCGTCATAAACGATGCCTTGGCCGTTTTTGTCATAGAGTCGATATGGAAGCGCTTTCTTTTTCCCAGTTCCAAACAGCGACATGGGCCCTCCTCTTTTCACAGCCGGCTTTTTTGACAGTCTTTGGACACCCCGGAAGCTCCATTCAGTACGGATCGATAGGTTCAATGCAAACCCGGTGATGAATAACAATGTCATCATCGGGCATACGCCCCTGTTCAGGGTAATCTGCCTGAACCATTTCGAGGATGCGCTGAATTTTCACGTCGTCGTTGAACTCTCCGTGACGATGGGGGATGTCATCCCCGTCTTTTTCCACAAATTTCCAAAAGAACATGCGGTCGCAAACCCTCTGGTTATCCTGTCTGGAACGAATTCCAATGGCGTCCCGATTACGGAAAAAACCGACCCGCTTCCCGGTCGGCGAGAGCCCCGGTTCGAATATATTATCGATCCACACCAGCAGGGTGCCCCGCGGAGCGATGAAGTAATTGAACTCCCCGCTTTCATCCTTTTTACTCAGACTGAAGCTGTGAAAACTCGTGTTCGGATTTCTGCTCAGGTAGGGAGGGACGGTGGTAAGGAAGTCGTCGATACTGGCCGCCGCGCCGAGATAGACGATGCGACTGTATTCAAGGGTCGGAAAATCGCGCAATATCCGGTTCACCACCATCGTCCCCATACTGTGCCCGACCAGAATGACTTCCACCTCAGGCAGAGAATCCTGCCCTGCCTGAGTGGGACCTTTACCGAATCGGGCTTCGATGACCTCAAAGAATTCGCGCAGGGCCCCGGGGCGTGTTACCGGATCGAGCAGAAGCGTTTCCGCCGGGCGGATCTGATGGGCAAACATCTGATCGATGCGGCGCCGCATCATCTTCCACGCGCCGCTGCCAAAACCCGACAGCAACGGGAGGGTCGCTACAGTCGGTGGCAACGAAACCAGGGTTAAAGTACCATTTGCAGTCGCCTCTCCCAGGGACCTGTGCTCTCCCTCCCACTTTTCAAACTGCATTTTCTCGGTGTCGTAGTGATGAACAAGGGTAACCGGAAGCTCGACGAGACCGGTCACCAGGCGGGTCAGAATCACAAAGGGCGAGGTGATGATCCCCAGGGCAGGGTCCCGGTTCCCCAGTCGGACCAGAAACAAGTCATCGACCATTGAGTTCAACAACGAAGCGTCCCAGTTGATGAAGATCGGGAACAGCTCGGTGCCCTTGAGCAGCCCCTGTTCATCGACCATGGTTTGAATATATTCAAGGCCCTGGTTCTGACTGATCATCCCCCCGTGAATCATCACCAGCAACCGGGCCGGCTTTCCCCGCTGGGAACGATCTGCAATATATTCCGCGACCCGGGTCTGAATCGATTCAATGCGCAGCCGAAAGTCCTCCTGTGACATCCGCTTCCCCTGGTCACTGTTGGGGTACCCCTCTCGGTCGACGATGATATGCGGATGCTGCTGCGGAAGAACCGGGGTGCAGGCCGCAAACCACAACATCAGTCCGACCGCCAGGAGTTTCGAGAGTCGCACCATCATTAGTACCCCCTTTTTGGATAGCCCACATGAAACCGAAAGTAAAAGAGGCACTTAGTTCCAGGACTACTATTAATGTTAGTAGGGCTCAAGGGATTTACAAGCGAACCGCCAGCCAGCCTGCAGGTGAAATTCAGAACAACCGCTATATACTAAAAGTGTGACCACCCAAAGGAGAAAGGGGGACCGGTATGAAAACCGAAGAACTGATGCACAGATGGCACGACCTCAAGGACAAAGCCATGAACTATTGGAACTCTTTAGAATTTACCAAAGAGCATCACGAGGAGACGGAGTCGATGCAGGCCAAAAAACATGGGGAAAGGGAACCCATGTTTGACGATTTCGACAGCGGTGAAGAATCACAACATGTAAAAGCCGAAAAAAAAGAAGAGCACAATATCGATAACATCGCCGGCTCCGAATGATTCCTCAATCCCCTATTGGAATCAAACCGGCCATCGGGCCGGTTTTTTTTTGCCACACCGCTGCATCCCCTCCTTTTTGACCTTCTTTCCCGATGCAGTAAACTGAAAGAGCAACCTGGCCTGATTCGCCTGAAAAAGGAGCGGCGCATGCCTTGGGAATACAGCGAAAAAGTCCTTCAACTCTTTATGGATGCCGTTCGAGGTGACGCCGGAACCCATATGGGTCAAATAGAGAACCCTGACGGTTTCGGAGAGCACGGTTCTATCGTCTGTGGTGACGCCCTCTACTTCTACTTCCGCGTCAAACGACACCCCACCGATGCCACCCGCGACCTGATCACCGAGGCCCGTTACAAGACATTCGGTTGCACCTCTGCCATCGCCTCCTCCGAGGCCCTGTGCGCTTTGCTGGAACAGGGGGGCCGGACGCCGATCGAGGCGCTGCAGATCACCAACCAGGATCTGGTCGATTTTCTCGGCGGCCTGCCGGAGGAAAAAATTCACTGCTCGGTCATGGGAGCCGAGGCCCTGCAGGCAGCGGTCATCGACTGGGCAGACAAACGGGGGGTCGACCTGACCCCTTACCTCCCCAGCCTCGCGACGGAGGAAAAAGAGGAAGGGCGCCTTGTCTGCAAATGCTTCTCGGTATCCGAACCGTACCTGAAGCGCAAAATCCGCGAACTGGGGCTTCACTCGATAGAGGAAGTCACCAACGCCCTCAAGGCCGGCGGCGCCTGCGGCAGCTGTCATTATGCCCCCGGCGGTATTCAGGACCTGCTCAACGAATGCTGGGGCGAAGGGATCGCTCGGCCAGCAGAGGCGGCAGCCGTTGCGAGAGCCGAGGACGACGCCAGAAAACTCACTCCTTACCGCCTGGGCAAGGAGATCGAAACAACAATCGCAAGGGTCATTCGGCCGATCCTGCAAAAAGAGGGTGGGAATATCGAGCTGATCGACATTAAGGACAACCTGGTCTACTGCAGGCTCACCGGCGCTTGTGAAAAATGCCATGGGGCCCAGCAGACCCTGAAGCTGCTGGTCGAGCAGCGGCTGAAAGAGCGGGTCGATGAGCATTTGCGGGTGATTTCGGTCTGAAGGCAGGATTAGCCGCACGGGGCACAAGGAGGCCGGACGCATGAAGGTCGTTTACGCCGACAACAACGCCACCACCGCCATCGCACCCGAGGTCGTCGAGGCGATGCAGCCGTATTTCACCTCAGAATACTTCAACCCCAGCTCCATGTACGAAGCGGCCCGCTCCCCGGCCAAAGCCATTGAGAAGGCACGGGAAATTGTGGCCCGTTGCCTCGGAGGGGTCGCCCCCGAAGAGGTTCTTTTCACCGGTTCGGCCACCGAAAGCAACAACACCGCCCTGTTCGGAACGGTGCAGGCCAATCCGCAACGCCGCCATATCATCAGCACCTCGGTAGAGCACCCCTCGGTGCTGGAGGTCTGCCGGGAACTCGAGCGACGCGGCCATGAGGTCACCTTTCTGCCGGTCGACCGCCAGGGAAATCTCCTGCTCGACGACTATATCCATGCGCTGCGCCGGGACACCCTGATGGTCAGCATCATGCTGGCCAACAATGAAACGGGGGTGATCTACCCGGTGGCCGAACTGGCGCGCATTGCTAAGGAAACCAGCCCCGACATCGTGATTCACACCGACGCCACCCAGGCGATCGGCAAGCTTGCCGTCGACCTGAAAAAGACTCTCAGACAGGTCGATCTCCTTTCATTTTCGGGGCACAAGATCCACGCCCCCAAAGGGGTCGGCGCGCTCTTCGTGCGCCGGGGGACCCGCTGGCGCCCCTTCATGATCGGCGGACATCAGGAAAAAGGGCGGCGTGCCGGGACCGAGAACGTCCCCTATATCGTCGGCCTGGCCAGGGCCTGCGAACTGGCAGTGGACACCGTGCAGGACGAGCAGACCCGTGTACGGGCCATGCGAGACCGTCTGCAGCAGGCCCTCGAGGAGCGGGTTGCTGCGATCGAAGTGAACGGCAAGGAGGCCGATCGACTTCCCAATACTCTGAATCTGGCCATTCACGGCATCGAGGGAGAAGCGATTCTGTACGAGCTCAGCCGCTCCGGTATCTGCGCGTCGAGCGGGTCGGCCTGCACCTCGGGATCTCTCGACCCCTCCCATGTTCTCAAGGCCATGCAGGTCCCCTTCACGGCCATTCACGGGTCGCTGCGCATCAGCCTAAGCCGCTATAACGACGACGAAGATGTCGATCGCATCATCGAGGTGCTGCCTGAAATCATCGCCAGTCTGCGCAAAATCTCTCCCTATTGGGATAATGAACGCAACATCCTGAAAATATAGCCGGGCACTGTCATTTAATTAAATATGGCCTCGTTCTTGTGCCTTATTAAAACCATGCTAAGCTTATCCACTAACTCTACCTCGACGACAAAGGAGTGCACCATGAATCGTTTCGTGCTGATCACCGCTGCAGCCTGTATGCTGACCTTGACCTTCGGCTGCAGCAAAGAAGAAGCGCCCCAGGCGCAGACACCTGCTCCACCAGCTCCGGTGGCCAAAGCGGAACAGGTCATGGACAAGGCCCACGAGGCAATGAAGGAAACACATGAAGGAATGAAGATGGCTGCAGAGGAGGCCACCGCTTCACTGGACACGGGCAAGGCAGTCTACCAGAAGACCTGTTCTGTCTGTCATGCAACAGGCCTTGCCGGGGCCCCAAAAATCGGGGACAAGGCCGCCTGGAGCGTACATACCGCCGAGGGGATCGAACACCTGATGCATGTCGCTATTCACGGAGAAGGGGGCATGCCGCCCAAGGGGGGCAACCCCGCCCTCAGCGATGAGGAAGTGCGCGCCGCGGTGAACTACATGCTCGAACAGAGCCGCTAGTCCAAAAAAACAGGCATCCATCGGCAAAACAAAGAAGGGACAGGCAGACAGGCATTCGTTGAATGCCTGTCCCTTTATCTATTGAAACCTTATATACTAGGGTCGCCACAAAATAGACGTCAGCGACTCCCTGCCTCCCCTGGCCGCTTCGACCTGGGCAGCCCCGCCACCACCAGGGCGTAGGAATCGTCGATCATCGACAGAATCTCATCGTCAGGGATCGATCCGTCCAGCACCACCGTGTTCCAGTGGCGCTTGTTCATATGGTATCCCGGCAATACAGAGTCATAATATTCCCGCAGCACCACGGCCTTTTCCGGTTCGCACTTGAGATTCAGCCGAAGCGGCAAATCTTTGGTGCCGACCAGGGCAAACATCTTGCCGCTGACTTTTACCACAAGGGTTACCGTGTCGAAGGGAAAATCCTCGACCGCGCAGGGCCGACTCAGCAGGTCGGCACGCAACTCTTCAAGATTCATTATCTACTCCCGAGACCTCCCGCACGACCAGCAGGCACCGAACTGCCCCTCCAGCCGCTCGCCGCAATCGGGACATCGCCAGGGCTCAGTAGTGCCCTTGTCTTCTTTCAGCCACCCGTTAAGCAGCAGCTTTGCCCGGGGAAAGGCCTCTTCGTCAACGACCCAGAGTTCTGGAAAACACTCGGTCATCGGAATCTCCCCCATGGCGGCGAAGAGATGCTCGTTCCTCAGCAGGCAATCAATCCCTTCCTTGCAGAGGATTTCTTTGAGAATGGCCGCCTGCGGACGGTCGTACAAGCCGAAGGTATGCAGTTTTTTCATTCTTTAAGTATACCTGGATCCGTGAATTGGGTGCCGGAAACTTCCCCTTGCAACACCAAGCAATAAAACAGTATTCTATTAAACGAGAAGGAGTCGACCGGGCAGTTCAGCGACGGAGTTCCAATGGACAATAATCACCCTGCCAAAATATTGATTGGCCAGCTTCCAGGCCAGATCGGCAAGGCCGGCAGCGCAACGGGAAAACTCGACTGCCCTTTTCACGACCCGCCAGGGGCCGCTGATGCAGAATCGCTAAAAAAGCGCCTTATCAAAATCGCCCCCTACCTGGAGAATGGACAGACCGGCCTGTCAGATATCGAAATTGAGTACTACAAAACAGCGCGCCTGATCGACTTTGCCCTGAAAAATCCCGAGCATACCATCGAAGAAGCCCTGGAAGCCTCTTTTCTTCTCTATGCCGAATTCGAGAGGGTCAGAAAAATCCTCTTCCAGCCCCTGCCTGACGGTGAACCGGCCCCGCTGCTCGGCCACCGGTACACCTGGTTGCTGAAACCGGAGATCATGATTCGGTACGCCGCTTATTTCGAGCACCGAAAGCATCTGCGCTCGTCCAGCAAGGCCTTCTTTCCCGCCTTTATTTTTTTTCTGCTGGTGGCTTTGTTTGCACTGCTGTTCTTTTTCTTCAGCGGGGACTACCGCCCTTAATCGAAATCAAGTTTGGCCCAGACCGGGCAATGGTCCGACGGCTTTTCCATGGCGCGGATGTCGTAATCGATGCCGGCCTCCCGGCAACACGCCATCAGTTGACGTGTCACCAGGATGTGGTCAATCCGCAGCCCTCGCTTGGGATCGCGCTCGAATCCGCGGCTGCGGTAATCGAACCAGCTGAAACGATCGTCGACATCGGGATGCAGCACCCGGTAGCTGTCCTGCAGCCCCCAGGCCTCAAGGTCACCGAACCACTGCCGTTCCTCGGGAAGAAAAGAGGTCTTGCCGGTGCGCAGCCAGCGTTTGGCGTTGTCGTCGCCGATTCCGATGTCCTGATCAACCGGCGCAATATTGAAATCCCCCATCACCACCAGGGCGCCGTCCGAATCGCTCCGTTCTCCCAGAAAGCGTTGCAGATCGGCGGAAAAACGTTCCTTGGCGGGAAACTTGACGGCATGACCGCGGTTTTCCCCTTGGGGAAAGTAACCGTTGATCACCTGCAGGGTCCTGCCGGAAGAAAGGCTGAAGGTTCCGCTGATAAACCGCTTCTGCGCCTCGTCGCCATCCCCGGGAAAACCGAGCTGCACCGTCTCCGGAGCCTGCCTGGAGAGCAGCGCCACCCCGTAATGGGTTTTCTGGCCGTGGAACGCCACATGGTAGCCGAGATCTCTGATCGCCGCCTCGGGGAAATCGGCGTCCTGAACCTTGGTTTCCTGCAGTCCGATAATCTCGGGCTGGTGCTTCTCTATGACAGATTCGAGCTGATGCAGCCGAGACCGCAGACCGTTGACATTGAACGATACAATTTTCACTGATACACCTCCATTTCATCCTCCCCCGCAGAATCAGGCGAAATACGCCAACAGAGCGCCCAAGGGCATTGACAGACCGCACGTTCCGCAGGGTGAAAGGCATTTTCTACCCCCTGCGCCTGTTGCGGTCAAGGCAATTCACCACCCACCGCAATCCCAATCCCCCAAAGGACCTTTCTTCAAAGTGATCGTTCCATCCTTGAAGGGGATCGCCCATGCCGGGCCTGTCCACCTTTTGCACCTCTGATTACTTGACAGAACTTTAAGAAACGCTAAACTCGGGGATTCACAAAACGATCTTTTTTCTATCCCTTGAAACTATAAGGAGAAACAGGCATGGCACTTCACCCTCTGGCGGGTAAACCGGCACCGAAGTCGATCCTTCCCAATATTCCCAGGCTCATCAGCGAGTACTACACCCGCCGCCCCGACCAGGGTGATGCCAACCACCTGGTGGCCTTCGGCACTTCGGGACATCGAGGTTCCTCCTCCAAGTGTTCCTTCAACGAGGACCATATCCTCGCCATCACCCAGGCGATCTGCGACTACCGCAAAGGGGCGGGAATCGACGGCCCCCTCTTCCTCGGAATGGACACCCATGCCCTCTCCGAACCGGCCCACGCCACCGCCCTCGAAGTGCTGGCGGCCAACGG
>CALZIC010000030.1 GCA_945787285.1 uncultured Desulfuromonadales bacterium | reverse complement strand
GCCGAGGCGGTGGCCGAGGTCAGCGACGCCGGCGATTTCATCTGGGTGCACGATTACCAACTGGCCATGGTCGGAGAGCACCTGAGGAAAATGGACATCCGTCAACCGCTGGCCTTTTTTCTCCACATCCCCTTCCCCTCCCCCGACCTGCTGCGCCGCCTCCCCTGGTATGAAGAACTGCTGCGCGCCCTCCTCGAGTACGACCTGATCGGCTTTCAGACCCTGCGCGACCGGCGCAATTTCACCAGCGCGATCACCTCGATGATCCCCGGAGTCCGCATATTGAGCCGCCGCCGTTATTACACCCTGTTTGCCTACAACAACCGCATCGTCAAGGTGGGGCATTTTCCGATCAGCATCGACTTTGCCGCATTCGACGCACAAGCCCGCAGCAAGGATGTTTCGGAGGCGGCCTGGTATATGCGTGAAAACTTCGAAGGGCGGGAGCTGGCCCTGGGGGTCGACCGCCTCGACTACACCAAGGGGATCCCCGAGCGCTTCCTCGCCTTTGAACGGGCCCTGGAGAAGTACCCCGATCTACGCCAGAAGGTCTCGCTGATCCAGGTGGTGGTACCGAGTCGCACCCTGGTCCCCGAGTACCAGACCCTGAAGGAGGAACTCGACGGGCTCGCCGGGCGCATCAATGGCCGCTTCGGCGAACCGGGCTGGGTGCCGATTCACTACCAGTATCGCAGCCTCGACACCACACAGCTGCTCGCCTATTACCGGTCTTCCGAAATCGCCCTGGTCACCCCGCTGCGCGACGGCATGAACCTGGTGGCCAAAGAGTACTGCGCCTGCTCGATCGATTTGAACGGGGTGCTGATCCTCAGTGAATTCGCCGGAGCCGCCGACCAGCTTGGCCAGGGAGCGCTGACGGTCAACCCCTACGATATCGAGAAGACCGCCGATGCCATATACCGGGCCTTTACCATGCCGGCCGAGGAGCGGCAGCAGCGCATGCAGATGCTGCGCGGAAAGATCCGCCGCAACAACGTGCACCGCTGGGTCAACTGGTTTCTGGCCGAGGAGAGCCTCCCTTCGGAGCCTGAAGAGATGAGTCTGGAATAATTTACCTTGCCATCGCCGGACGTTTCTGTTAGTAACATACACATCATTTTTTCAGGAGCAGTGCAGAACATGTTCGCGTACACCACCAACTTTATGAACTTTTACTTTTGGTTCGGCTTTTACTTTAGGCCGTCTGCCCGGGGTACTGGTTCGTTGGTGTAACGAAAACAAGACAAGCACCGAACCAGCAAAACCATGGGCAGACCGATTCGGGGTCCCCATGGTTTTTTTCGTTTCTGGAGTTAATGGATGAAAAGGCCGCAGGGAAAACCGGGCGGCCTTTTATCGTTTTTGCCCTCATCGGCTCGGTGTTAGCCCAATTCCACGAGACCTTGCCGGCCTCGCGGATCTGGGCTTACCAAAAGCAGATTCAGCATCAACCATCTAACCCGAGGAGCGCAGCCATGATTATCGTTATGAAAAAAGGGGCCAGCAAGGAGCAGCTGATCGAGGTCGAAAACCGGATCAAAGAACTGGGCTACCAGCCCCATATCATTCACGGGGAGACCCGCAACGTGATCGGCGCTGTCGGCGACGAGCGGGGCAAATCGATCCTCCAGTCGATCGAGTCGATGGACGGGGTGGAAAACGTGGTCCCGATTCTCAAGCCGTACAAGCTGGCCAGCCGCGAGGTGAAGCCGGAGCCGAGCGCCATCGAAATCGCCCCCGGGCTGGAGATCGGCGGCGAGAAGCTGATCGTCATGGCCGGCCCCTGCTCGGTCGAGAGCGAGGAGCAGATTCTGGAGACCGCCCACGCCGTCAAGGCCGCCGGTGCCACGGTGCTGCGCGGCGGGGCGTTCAAGCCGCGCACCAGCCCCTACTCCTTCCAGGGGATGGAGGAAGACGGCCTCAAGCTGCTGGCGGCCGCCCGCGAGGCGACCGGGCTGCCGATCGTCACCGAGGTGGTCAACCCCCGCGACGTCGAACTGGTGGCCCGCTATTCGGACATCATGCAGGTAGGGGCCCGCAACACCCAGAACTTCGCCCTGCTCAAGATGCTCGGCCAGCTCGACAAGCCGATCCTGCTCAAGCGCGGCATGGCGACCACCATCCAGGAATTTTTGATGAGCGCCGAATATATCCTCTCCGAGGGAAATCGCAAGGTCATCCTCTGCGAGCGCGGCATCCGCACCTTCGAGACGGCCACCCGCAACACCCTGGATATTTCCGCGGTTCCGGTTCTCAAGGAACAGACCCACCTGCCGGTGGTGATCGACCCGTCCCACGCCACCGGGCACTCGCGTCTGGTCCCCTCGATGTGTTATGCTTCTGTAGCCGCCGGATGCGACGGGCTGATCGTCGAAGTCCACCCCCATCCGGAAAAGGCATCCAGCGACGGCCCCCAGTCCCTGCGCCCCGACGACTTCGCGGTCATGATGAACAAGCTGCGCGAATTCGCCGCGGTGGCGGGGAAGAAACTATAAAACTTGTTCGGTGTTCCATGTTCGGTGTTCAAAGCTGTCGAACGTCGAACATGGAACGACGAACTTCGAACCGGAGGTTTCATGTTTTTCATCCCCCTCTCCCAGGTGGAAAGTGTCGACCTGGTGATTCACGCCCTTAAAATGGCCGGCGGCCAGGCGGACTGCTCTTCCTGCCCGGCCCGCAAGGTCTGCATGAAGCAGTGCCTGACCATCGCCGATGCCGTCAGCCAGATGGTGAACAACGGAACCCTGCCGGCGATCGGACCGGAGCTCGAGCCTGAGGCCGACTCCCAATCCGAAGCCGCACCGAACACTCTGCCGGAGCCGGAGCCTGTAAAAGGCCCGAACAAGCCGCAGACGACGCCCCCGCGCGGCGGCCTGAGGGTGGTCAAATAAAGGCGGCTGAGAAAATCAATTCGTTGACAATCCCCCGCATTCTGTGATAAGCAGACTCTCTGCAGATTATCAGGAGTGAAATCTCGATGATTCCAAGTCGGATCAAACACATCGAAGCAGTGCTGGCAGCACGAGCGATACTGGCAGCGGCCGCGGCGGCCGCACGTCAGAGTTCTGCCCATTGCCCTGGGGTTCATCGATAGCCCCTCCTTCGACAGAGAAACAAAGGCCATGGGTAAAGACCCCATGGCCTTTTTATTTAAACCTGGATCTGTGAGTTCTGGGCGGGAAAAGAGTGTAAGTGCTTGGCCTGAATAAGTATTTCAAAAAATCTGAGTCGCACCCATAGGTTCGTCGGTGATTTTTTGAATGCTTAGGCAGGTCAATGACTTGTGCTATTGCCCGGTCAGAACTCACGGATTCAGGTTAAAGACAGAAATCGGGGAGTCAGCATGCGCAACAACATCGTTCATATCGGGGCCGGGGAACTGACCTATGAAATCCGGGCCATCGTCGAAATCGCCGAGACGCTCAACAAACTCGGCATGAAGACCAACATGGAAAACATCGGCGATCCGGTGGCCAAGGGGGAGAGAATTCCCCTCTGGATCAAGGAAATCGTCGCCGAGTTGGCCATGAAGGACTGCTCCTACGGCTACTGTGCAACCAAGGGGCTCCTCGAAACCCGGGAATTTCTGGCCGATCTGGTCAATCAGCGGGGCAAGACACAGATTTCCGCCGAGGACATCATCTTCTTCAACGGCCTCGGCGACGCCATCCAGAAAGTCTATGGCCTTCTGCGCCGCGAAGCCCGGGTGATCGGCCCCTCCCCGACCTACTCCACCCACTCCTCCGGCGAGGCCGCCCATGCCGGGCAGAAGCCAGTTTCGTACCGGCTCGACCCTCACAACAACTGGTATCCCGACCTGGACGACCTGCGCCTTTCGGTCAAGTACAACCCGGCGATCTCCGGCATCCTGATCATCAATCCGGACAACCCCACCGGGGCCGTCTATCCGGAGCGTATTCTCAAGGAAATGATCGCCATCGCCAAAGAGTACGACCTGTTCATCATCTGCGACGAGATCTACCACAACATCGTCTACAACGGCGAGTCGACCAAGCCGATCTCCGACCTGATCGGCGACGTTCCGGCCATCTCCATGAAGGGGATCAGCAAGGAAATCCCCTGGCCCGGGGCTCGCTGCGGCTGGATCGAGGTCTACAACGCCGACAAGGACCCGATGTTCGAGCAGTACATACAGAGCATCGTCAACTCGAAGATGGTCGAGGTCTGCTCCACCACCCTGCCGCAGAAGGCCATCCCGCCGATCCTGAGCCACCCCGAGTACCCGGTCTACCTCGAGGAGCGCAAAACCCGCTACGAGAAGTTCTCCAACATCGCCTACGACCTCCTCAAGACCTTACCCGGCATCAAGGTCAACCGCACCAACGGCGCCTTCTACATGAGCGTGGTGTTCGAAAGGGCCAAACTGACCGGCAGCCAGAGCCTGCCCATCGACATTGCCGAGGTCCAGCAGTTGGTGGAAGGACTGGTCAACCAGCCCGGGGTTTCTCTCGACAAACGCTTTGTCTACTACCTGCTGGCTTCAACCGGCATCTGCGTGGTGCCGATCTCCTCGTTCTGCACCCCCGAGCTCGGTTTCCGCATCACCCTGCTGGAGCGCGACGAAAAAGAGTTCACCAAAATCTTCGAAACTATCGCCGAAAGCATCGCGGCCTACCTGAAGTCATAACCGCCGTGAAACCTTAAACCTTGATCCCGCGGATTCAGGTTAAAGGCCGGTCGAAATCGACCGGCCTTTTTTTCGGTCGGTTTCCTCCGCCAAGAAGAAGTGATAGACTCACACCATGACGACCCTACTCAAACAGCAGCTCGACACCCCCATTGCATCGCACCAGGATCTGCTCGACTACCTCGCCCGCGGGGCCAGGCCGCGCGAACAGTGGGGCATCGGGGTCGAAGTGGAAAAACTGGTACTCGACAGCAGCACCGGCGAGGCGGCAACGCTTTCCCAGATCTCCGCCCTGCTCGAGCTGCTTGAACGAACCGGCGACTGGCAGGGGATTCACGAGGAAGGCCAGCTGATTGCCCTGCATGGATATCGATCTTCGATCACCCTCGAACCGGGCGGACAGCTCGAGCTCTCCGGCGAACTCTGCGCCGACATCCACTGCTCCCGCCGCGGCTTCGAGCGCTACCAGGGCGACATTCTCACCGCCGCCAAGAGCCTGGGACTGACCAAAAATCGACTGGATGCCCAAGAGCCGCTACGACATCATGGGCCCCTACATGCTGCGCACCGGCAACATGGGCCAGCGCATGATGAAACAGAGCGCCGGGCTGCAGGTCAACCTCGATTATTCCGACGAGGCCGACTGCATCGAAAAACTTCGGCTGTGCATGGCGGTCTCCCCCCTGATCTACGCCCTGTTCGCCAATTCGCCGATCATGGAAGACGCCCCCACCGGGTTCCTTTCGACGCGCGGTGAAATCTGGTCGCGCACCGACGCCGACCGCACCGGACTGCTGCCCCAGCTCTTTGCGAAAGGAGCCGGCTTCGCCACCTACGTCGATTATGCCCTCGATGTCCCCATGTACTTTATCGTTCGCGACGGACGCTACATCGATTTGACCGGGGAGCGCTTCAGCTTCCGCCGCTACCTCGATGAGGGCTTTTCAGGGCAGACGGCGACGCTGAGCGACTGGGACCTGCACCTCTCCACCCTCTTTCCCGAGGTGCGGCTGCGCCCGCAGATCGAGGTCCGCAGCGCCGACAGCCTCCCCCCCCACCTGACCCTGGCCGTGGCGGCCCTGCTCAAAGGCCTTCTCTACGACGAAACAGCCCGCCGTGAAGCCTGGGACCTCTTCAGCTCTCTCGATGGGACATGGCGCCGCCAGATCTACCAGGACTCGTGGCGTCTCGGGCTGAAAACCCCCACCCCCGAGGGGACACTCCAGGACACCGCCCGGCACATCGTCGCCCTGGCCCGGCGCAGCCTGGTCCGCCAGCATTGCCTCAATGAGCAGGGGCAGGACGAGTCGATATTTCTCGACGGAATTGAATCGTCGGCCGCAAGCGGGACCACCCTGGCTGAACAGCTGCTGGCGGCCTGGAGTGGGTCGCGAACCGAAAAGCTGGCGCTGCTCAAAAAGCACTGCGGCTTTACGCTTTAGAGTTCACTGTGCAAAAGCACGGCCGGCGCCTGTTGTGCCGGCCGCACTCTTTTACGGAACCCCACGTAGTAATCGATGCGCTCTTTGGATATATTGAGAACCATCAACGGCCTGTTGTGGCAGGCGGGCCGCGGATAAAC
This sequence comes from uncultured Desulfuromonadales bacterium, assembly GCA_945787285.1. Taxonomy (GTDB): domain Bacteria; phylum Desulfobacterota; class Desulfuromonadia; order Desulfuromonadales; family Trichloromonadaceae; genus CALZIC01. The sequence goes on along the minus strand of CALZIC010000030.1, from coordinate 12,661 downwards.
CTTCTCTCTATTTTCTTTCTCCCTATTGTTAAACCCTGCAGGGCCGGTCACACGGGATGCCTCCTCCGTGACCGGCCCTGCTGTTTTTTGCGACGGGCGCAGGCGACTGCGCAAATGCACAGTTGTTTTCTGAGGATCCGGCTCTTATTTTTTACGGCACTCCACGTGGAACGGGTCGACCCGATCCGGTATAGTCAAAATCATCAACGGCCTGTTGTGGCAGGCGGGCCGCGGATAAACTCCCTCTCAATGTTCTTTCTCCCTTTTGTTAAACCCTGCAAAGGCCGGTCACGGGATACCTCCCCCGTGACCGGCCTTTGTCTTTATACCCCGAGCTCACGGAAGCAAGGTTGATGCTTTCGGCACCGGCGACTGTGGCACCGCACAGTGGGCATCTGCCCATGGGGTAGCGATTTTTTACGATTCCCCACGTGGCAAACTACCAACCTCTCGGTTATAGTCTTAATCATCAACAGCCTGTTGTGGCAGGCGGGCTGAAGATACCTCCTGAATAGTTTTCTCCCTCTCGTACCACCCAGGGGCCGAAACGGGGTTACCTCCCCCCCGTTTCGGCCCCGACTTTTTTCCAGCATAAATCCCCGGGAACCGCTCCGGTTTTTGGTGTATAATTCCTTATTCTTTGCATTCCCTGACCGACCCTTATCAAGGAGGCCCCCGTGATATCCGATTCGATCGATTTCGACCTGGCCCGCGCATCCATCGACACCCTGCGCCTGCTCTCGGCCGATGCCGTGGAAAAAGCCAATTCCGGCCACCCCGGAACCCCCATGGAGGCGGCGCCCATCGCCTACCTGCTCTTCCGCCGCCACCTGCGCCACAACCCCTCCGACCCGCACTGGCCGGGCCGCGACCGCTTCATCCTCTCCTGCGGGCACGCCTCGGCGCTGCTCTACAGCGCCCTGAACCTCAGCGGCTACGACCTTTCTCTCGACGACATCAAGGCCTTCCGCCAATTCGGCAGCCGCACCCCCGGCCACCCCGAGTTCGGCCACACCCCGGGGGTGGAAACGACCACCGGCCCGCTCGGCCAGGGCGTCGCCGTCGGCGTCGGCATGGCCATGGGGGGACGCTTTCTTCAGGAGCACGCCGACCGGGAACTCTTCGACTACCGCGTTTATGCCCTCTGTTCCGACGGCGACCTGATGGAAGGAGTCAGCGCCGAAGCCGCCTCGCTGGCCGGACACCTGCGCCTCGGCAACCTGGTCTACCTCTACCTCGACAACCGCATTACCATCGAGGGGGAAACCTCCCTGGCCTTCAGTGAAGATGTGGGAGCCCGCTTCCTGGCCTACGACTGGCACGTGCAACGGGTCGAGGGGGAGTCGCTGACAGAGATCGATGCCGCCATCGAGCGGGCCAAGCACGACCCGCGCCCTTCGCTGATCGTCGCCCGAACCCACATCGGCCAGGGCTCACCCAACAAGCAGGACACCGCCGGGGCCCACGGCGCCCCCTTGGGCAAGGAGGAACTGCGCCTGACCAAGGCAGCCTTCGGCCGCGACCCCGAGGCGAGCTTCGAGGTCCCCGACCGGGTCATCGCCCACATGGCCGAGGCAGGCCCCCGCGGCGAGGCCCTTCAAGAAGCCTGGCAGGCCACCTTCGATCGCCTCGCCGAAGCCCCCGACTCCCCCCTCACCCAATGGCGGCAGATGCAGGACGGCGAATTCCCCGACGGCTGGGAACAGAACCTGCCGGTCTTCCAGGTGGAGGACGGCCCCATGGCCACCCGCAAGGCGAGCGGCATCGCCCTGAACGCACTGGCCGGCCGGCTGCCGATGCTCCTCGGCGGCTCCGCCGACCTGGCGCCGTCGAACAATACCGAGCTCAAGGGGGAAGAGCCCTTCGCCCCCGGCAAGAGCGGCCGCAACATCCACTTCGGGGTGCGCGAGCACGCCATGGGCTCGATCCTCAACGGGCTCTGCCACACCCCGGGACTGATTCCGTTCGCCGGCACCTTTCTGATCTTCTCCGACTACATGCGCCCGCCGATTCGCCTGGCGGCGTTGATGGGAATAGCACCGATCTACGTCTTCACCCACGACTCCATCGGCCTCGGCGAAGACGGCCCCACCCACCAGCCGATCGAACAGCTCGCCGCGCTGCGCGCCATCCCCAACCTGCGGGTCATCCGCCCCTGCGACGCCAACGAAACGGTGCGCGCCTGGGAGGCGGCCATCGACCACCGCAGCGGCCCCACCGCCCTGATCCTCAGCCGCCAGAACCTGCCGGTGCTGGGGGGCGAGGCCGACGGCCTTCACCTGGGGGGATATATCCTCGAGCGCGAAGAAGGGGCGCTGCAGGCCGTGCTTCTGGCCAGCGGCTCCGAGGTCCACGCGGCCCTGAGCGCGCGGGATCTGCTGCAGCAGCAGGGAATCGGCACCCGGGTCGTATCCCTGCCCTGCTGGGAGCTGTTCGAGGAACAGGGTCAGGACTACCGCAACGATGTGCTGCCGCCTGAGTGCACCGTGCGGGTGGCGGTGGAAGCCGCCGTCCCCTTCGGCTGGGAGCGCTACGTCGGCTCCGGAGGCTCGGTGGTCGGCATGAGCGGCTTCGGCGCCAGCGCCCCGGCCGGCGAGCTGATGAAGCATTTCGGCTTTACCGCGGAGAATATCGTGGAGAAGGTGAAGGCGCTCCAGGGGACTGGGGGCTAGGGGCTGGAGAAAAACCCCGATCAAAAAAAAGGGCGGCCAATCGGCCGCCCTTTGCATTTACACTTTACTCCTCACGCTTCACTCCTCACCGGCCTCAGCCTCAACCAAACTCCGCAACTCCTCGAGCAGGCCGCGCACGAAGTCGTACCCCTTCTGCCAGAAGTCCGGATCGGCCAGATCGATGCCGAGAGGCTTGAGCATCGCCTGCGGTGCGGCGCTGCCGCCGCCGGAGAGAAGCTCGAGGTAGCGGGGGACAAACGCCTCGCCCTCCTCGAGGTATTTCTGATACAGGGCGAGCACCAGCAGCTCTCCGAAGACGTAGGAATAGCAGTAGAAGCGGGCATGGATGAAGTGGCTGATATAGACCCAGCCCCAGCGGTAGGGCTCGATCATCTCCACCGAATCGCCGAACAGCCGGGCATTTTCGTTCCACCAGAGGGTACTGTATTCCTGGGGGGAGAGGAGCCCTTCTCCCCTTTTCTTGTGAGCGGCCAGCTCGAAGCGGGTCAGCACGTTCTGTCTGAAGGTGGTGGCGATGATGTCTTCGAGCTTGGCGCACAGCAGCTCGATCTTCACTTGGCGGCTTTGCTCCTTATCGAGCATCGAGCGGGTCAGCAGCATCTCTCCGAAAACGCTGGCAGTTTCCGCCATCGGCAGGGGGGCATGGTAGTGAAAGAGGTTCTGCTTCTGCGACAGGGCAAAGTGCACCCCGTGCCCCAGTTCGTGGGCCAGGGTGCTGACATCGCGCAGGTTGCCGGTGTAGTTGAGCAGAACGTAAGGGGCCACCCCCGGCATCATCCCCATGCAGAACGCGCCGCCGGTCTTGCCCGGCGCCGGCGCCACATCGATGCGCCGCTCGTTGAAAAAACCTTCGGCCAGTTTGGCCAGTTGCGGAGAAAAACCGTCGAACGCCTCAAGGACCATGTCCCGGGCCTCGGCAAAGGGGTAGTTGCGGCTCTCGCCCCCCAGGGGCGCGTAGATATCGGTGTTCTTCATCCGCTCGAGCCCCAGCAGGCGGCGCTTGAGGTCGAAATAGTCCTGGGCCAAACCGTAATTGGCCTCGGTCACCTCCATCATCCGCTCGACCATGGCCGGCTCGGTCTCGCTGGAGAGATGGGTGGGGGTCATCAGGTCGGGATACTTGCGCAGCTCGACCTCCTTGCCGTGATCAAGGAACAGGTTGTTGAAGCAGGAGGTCAGCACCAGGGCGTTGTCGGCATGCTTGTCGAGAAAGGTGGAAAACGAGGCCTCCCGGGTCTCCCGGTCGGGGTGGTGCAGCAGGGCAAGGAGCTCCTCGCCGCCGACCTCCTTCTCCTCTTCATCGCCGGGCATGCGGAAGGAGTAGCGAAAGGCCGAGGTCAACTCCTCGAACAACTGCACGAAGGCCTCTTTGCCCGAAAGGTCCTTGCGCTTGAGAACCTGCTCGACTTCCTCGCTGAGGGTGTAGGGGGTATGGGCCCGCACCTGCTGCAGGTAATGGGCGAAACCGGCCACGTCGGGATCCTTGAGAAAGCGGGAAAACTGCTCTTCCTCGATGCGCAGAATCTCCAGTTCGAAAAAAAGGACTGTTTCGCTGATGGCGCTCCAGGCCTCGCGCACCCTCGACAGCAGGGCCTTGTGCCGATCGGGGGCACTGTCGCCGGAGAAGAGGAGCTGGGCGTAGAGGTAAGGCTTGAGCACCTGGCGCTGCAGGCGGTCGTAGTTGTTGAGGGCGGCGACCAGCAGTTCGGGCGACAGGTTGTCCGAAGCGATCCGGCCGCGAAAATCGTGGCGGAACGTCTTGGCAAGCGTCTGAGCCTCTTTCAGGTCGGCTTCCCAGGACGGGTCGTCGGGCCCCTTGTACAGCCGGCCAAGGTCCCATCGGAGGGATTCATTTTCTGTAGCGGTCATTGACAGGCTCCTTTAGATTTCATCATGTCAGAAAAACCTATCGATTGAACCGCCCCCTGTCAATCGCAAAAGAGAAATTCCTCCATAGCATCGCCCCTCCCTGCTGACGCCCCGAAACCACGGGTGTTTTTTTAACCCCTTGACTTACGCAAAACCTACGCATATAAATAGAGTAACACATGATCAGTGAAGAGCAAGGAGTAAAAGCGTGAGCCCCCTGACCCCCAAGCAGAAAAAAGTACTCGACTTTATCGAAGCGTTCAGCGAGCGCGAGGGCTACCCTCCGTCCCAGCAGGAGATCGCCGCCGCCTTCGGTTTCCGCTCCCTCGGCACGGTGCAGAACTACCTGGTGCGTCTGGAGCGCGAAGGGGTGCTCAGCCGCAACTGGAACGCCCGGCGCGGCATGCGGGTGGTGCGCCCGCAAGAGGCAGGCCTCGAACTTCCCCTGGTCGGCACGGTGGCGGCCGGCAAGCCGATCGAGGCGGTGGAGACCCCCGACACCCTCGAGGTGCCCCCCTCGATGGTCAGCCGCGGCGAGAACTTCGTGCTCAAGGTCGAGGGGGACTCGATGATCGGCGACGGCATCCTCGACGGCGACTTCGTTGTGGTGCGCAAACAGGCCCACGCCGAAAACGGCCAGACGGTGGTGGCCCTGATCGCCGGCGAAGCAACGGTCAAGCGCCTGCAGCGCAAGGGCCACCGCATCGAACTCCACCCCGCCAACCCCGCCATGACCCCGATCATCATCGAAAACGAAGAATCGTTCCGCATCGAAGGGGTGGTGGTTGGGGTGATTCGGCACTGTTTGTGAAGAAGCTGTCAGCTGTCAGTTATCAGCTCTCAGCTAAAACAAGGCCCCCAAACTGATCGCTGAAAGCTGATAGCTTATAGCTCAACAAATGCGCGATATCCTTCATTTCAGCATCCCCGCCTTTCCCGTCGCCGTGGCGCGGGTGGTCGACCCGTCGCTGCGGGAGCGGCCGCTGGCGATTGCGCCGGGCAACTCGGAGCGGGCCCTCATCCAGTCGGCGTCGGTCGAGGCGAGAAGCGAGGGGATCTGCGAGGGGATGCCGGTCTACCGGGCGCGGCGCTTCTGCCCGGCGCTGCGCGTTCTGGATCCCGACCCGGTGCGGGTCGACCGGGCCATGCAGGCCCTGGTGCGGGTCACCGCCGACTACACCCCCCTGTGGGAGCCGGAACGCAGCGGCCAGCTCTATCTCGACCTGACCGGCTGCGGGCGCCTGCTCGGCCCGGGGAGGGACGTGGCCGCCCGGCTGGAGAAGGAGATCCTCGCCCGCCTGCGCCTGCCCGGTTCGGTCGGGGTGGCCGGCAGCAAGCTGGTCTCCCGCATCGCCTCGGGGTATCTCGATCGCCCCGGGGTCTGCGACGTGCTGCGCGGCAGCGAGCAGAGCTTCATCGGACCGCTGGCCGTCTCGGTCCTCCCCGGTGTCGGCGCCACCCGCAGCCAAACCCTGCTCGGCGAACTGAACCTGCACCGGGTGGAAGAACTCGCCGCCCTCTCCCTGGCCCAGCTGCGTCTGGTCTTCGGCGCCTTCGCCCCGCTGCTGCAGCAGCGCGCCCGCGGCATCGACCCGTCGCCGGTTCAGCCCCCGAGGCGCTCTGCCGAGATGGCCGAAGAGTCGTTTCTGGCCCGGGAGGAAAACGACGACCTTGTGCTGCGGGCCGAACTCTGCCGTCTGGTGGAGGGGTGCGGTTTCCGGCTGCGCCAGCTCGGCAAGGGGGCGCGGCGGATGACCCTGAGCATCCACTACGCCGACGGCGCCAGCGAACGCGGCCACACCCGGCTGCCTGCCGCCGAGGACGGTGACCATCCCCTGCTGACCGCGGCCGAAGAGCTGTTCCACCGCGCCTGCCGGCGGCGGGTGCGGGTCAAGGGGATGCGCCTGGCCTGCAGCGACCTCGCCCTGCCCGACCGCCAGCTCGACCTTTTTGCCGCCGCCCGCCAAGCCTCCCCCCGCCAACTGGCCCTGCAGCAGGCGCTCGATGCGCTGCGGGAGCGGCACGGGATGGAGGTTGTGCAGCGGGGCCAGGGGTTTAAGGCGGTGAACGGTGATCAGTGAACAGTCGACTGTAAAATCATTAAAACCCCACTGCCCACTGCCCACTGCCCACTGCCCACTGCCCACTGCCCACTGGATTCTAGCGATGCCTTTCTCGCACGGACCTATCGCGACTGAAGTCGCTCCTACAGAAACATCAACTGTCAACTGGATTCTAAAAAATGTTCACCCACCTTCACGTCCATTCGACCTTCTCCCCGGGATGGGGCATCCGCACCCCGGAGGAGCTCTGCGCTGCCGCCCGCGGATTCGGCATGAACCGGATGGCGCTGACCGACCGCAACGGGCTCTACGGCATCCCCCACTTTCTGCAGGCGGCGAAAGAGGCGGGAATCGCGCCGATCATCGGGGCCGAGCTGGTCACCGGCGAGCACCGGGCGGTACTGCTGGCCCGCGACACCGAGGGGTACGCCAGTCTCTGCCGGGTCATCTCCGAGCGCCACTGCCGCAGCGATTTCCACCTCCCGGCGGCCCTGCGCGACCAGCGCCAGGGCCTCTTCATCCTCAGCGACAGCGAAGAGCTGCTGCGCCTGCTGCGCCGTGACGACAAACAGGGGCTCTACGTCGAGCTCTCCCCCGGGCACAACCTGCACCGGGCCCTGGCGCTGGCCCGCAACATGGAGCTGCCGCCGGTCGCTACCAGCCGGGCGGTGCTGCTCGAGGCGGGGGATTTCCAGCTGCACCGGGTGCGGCGCGCCATCGCCGAGAACAGCAAGCTCTCCCGGCTCGATTCCAACTCGATGGCGCAAGAGGGGGACCGGCTTTTTTCCCCGCAGCAGATCGCCGAGTTCTTTCCCCACTGCCCCGAGGCGCTGGAGAATGCCGCCGCCATCGCCGACCAGTGCCAGACCGACTGGGACTTTTCCGCCACCATTTTCCCGGCCTTTCGCGGCCTCGGAGACCAGCAGGCCTTTGCCGAGCTGGAGCGATGCGCTCGCGCCGGGGCCCTGAAGCGCTACGGCGCCATCGACCACAGGGTGGAGGAGCGCCTGCAGAAGGAGCTGACCATCATCGGCGCCAAGGGCTTTGCCCACTACTTTCTGGTGGTCGACGAGCTGGTGCGGCGCTCGCCGCGCACCTGCGGCCGCGGCAGCGCCGCCGCCTCGCTGGTCGCCTACAGCCTCGGCATCACCCACGTCGACCCGATTCGCCACAACCTCTTTTTCGAGCGCTTTCTCAACGAGGGGCGCCTCGATCCCCCCGATATCGACATCGACTTTCCCTGGGACGAGCGCGACGCCGTGCTCGATTTCGCCTTCGCCCGCTACGGAGCGCAGCGGGCGGCCATGGTCGCCAACCAGATCGGCTTCAAAGGGCGCTCGGCCCTGCGCGAGGTGGCCAAGGTCTACGGCCTGCCCGAAGCGGAAATCAAGGCGATGACCGAGCGTATTTCCGGATACTGGGGGGCCGAGGCGGCGGCCCGCGCGGTGGGTGGACACCCCTTGTTCGACGGCGAGGCGCTCAGCGACGACTGGCGCGAGATCCTCGCCGTCGCCCGCAAGCTGGCCGGGCACCTGCGCCACCTGTCGCTGCACTGCGGCGGGCTGGTGGTCGTTCCCGACGACATTCGCCGGTACGTGCCGGTCGAAGTAGCCGCCAAGGGACTGCCGGTGATCCAGTGGGAAAAGGACCAGGCCGAGAGCGCCGGTCTGGTCAAGATCGACCTGCTCGGCAACCGCTCGCTGGCGGTGATCCGCGATGCCCTGGCCGCTATCGAAGTACATACCGGCCGGGTCATCGACTACGCCTGCTGGGATCCGCTGGACGACGAGGCGACCTGCCGGCTGATCAAGGCGGGGCGCACCATGGGCTGCTTCTACATCGAGTCGCCTGCCACCCGCCAGCTGCTGGCCCGGATGTGGGGCGATCCCCCCGATCCCGCCACGGCCGGCTGCGATCTGTTCGAGCACCTGGTAATGGCCTCGTCGATTATCCGTCCCGCCGCCAATACTTTTATCCGCGAGTTCGTCGCCCGCATGCGCGGCAAGAAGTGGCAGTCGCTCCATCCGCTGCTCGACGAGGTGCTGGAGGAGAGCTACGGCCTGGCCGTCTACCAGGAGCAGATCACCCAGATGGCGATGGCGCTGGCCGGTTTTTCGCCTTTTGAGGGGGATCAGCTGCGCAAGATCATCAGCAAGAAACACAAGGGGAAGAAGCTCGAAGACTACCGGCGGCTCTTTTTCGCCGGGGGAAAGAAGAAGGACATATCCGAGACGGTGCTGCGGCAGTGCTGGGAGCAGATCCTCAGTTTCGGCGGCTATTCTTTCTGCAAGCCGCACTCGGCCTCCTACGCTCTGGTCAGCTGCAAATCGGCCTGGCTCAAGGCCAACTACCCGGCGCAGTTCATGGCGGCGGTCATCTCCAACCAGGGGGGCTACTACTCCCCCCTGGCCTACCTCTCCGAGTGCCGGCGCATGGATCTGACCGTTCTGCCCCCCGATATAAACGACAGCGAAAAAGCCTACACCGGCCAGGGACACGCCGTGCGGGTCGGGCTGATGCAGATCCACGGCCTGTCGGCAAGAGCCGTCGACGAGCTGCGAAAGGAACGCTCAGCGAACGGCCCGTTCAGCGGCATTGACGACCTGCTGCGCCGCCTGTCTCTTGCCGCTTGCGACCTGCGGCTGCTGGTCAAGGCGGGATGCTTCGATACCCTCGAGGGGCGAGAGAGCCGGCCGCGGCTCTTATGGCGCCTGCTGGAACACGGCAAAACGGCGGAACCTCCCCAGCATTCGCTCTTTGCCGAAGCGCCCTCCCCCTTGCCGAGCCCGCCGCCGTACGATAGCGCCACCACCATGCGTCATGAAATTGACACCCTCGGCATGCTCGTTTCCTGCCACCCTCTGGTCCCCTACCGGCGTGCCCTCGAGGCGATCAAGCCGGTCGCAGCACGCGACCTTTCCCGCTGGGTGGGTCGCTACATCACTGTGATCGGTTGGTGGGTCACCGGCAAGGTGGTGCAGACCCGCAAGGGGGACGCGATGGAGTTCATCTCCTTCGAAGACACCAGCGCCACCTTCGAGACGACCTTCTTTCCCAAAGCCTATACCCGCTTCTGCCGCATGCTCAGCCGCCAGAGGCCGTACCTGCTCAAGGGCCGGGTGGAGGAGGAGTTCGGGGTGGTTTCGCTGAATGTGGAATATGTTTCGTTCATCGATTCACCTGCCGGAAACTGAAGACCTGCTCTCTCAATGGTCGGATTGCAGCTCCTGGTAAACGCAGCACCTGTTGCCTTGAAAAACAAGTCTGGGAACAGGGCTATCCAGAAAGATGCGAAATATTGGTTACTTCTGTGGCTTTAACATTGAAAAAGGCGGTTGATGCTATTGCATCTTCCGCCTTTATATTTCCAGTAATAACGAGACAATCACGCAAAGGACCTGACTCCAATGAGTCGAGCCCACCCCTTGCCCGGCGGTCCTACCCGCCGACATCTTCAAGCGCAACTTCCGCGCCGCAGGCAGGGCAGAGAACGCTCCCTGAGGTATGTTTCGCTGCCGGAGCAGCGCAGGCCACCAGAGCAAGGACCAAAAGGACCATCAGCGCTTTCCAAGTCAGTCGTTTCATTCGCCCACCTCCTTTCGAGAGATGTTCTGAAACCTTCATCGGTGTTCGGTCATGACGCCCTCTCGGGTCGCTGCAGAAGGTCGTTAAATAACGATATCGAGGGCGTCCTGTCTCTTCACTATCAATTCTACTCCCACCAGCGTGACTACACAAGCCCCAGGGCTCTTGGGGATCGGACCCTTCAAACAGCAAAGCGGAGGGCACCCCCGGTACCCTCCGCCTTACGGATCAACGTGTCTTTGCCGCGCGTCAGTTATACTGCCGGCTCTCCTGAAAGAGGAGATAGGCCTGGCCCGAGCCGTTTTCCTTTTCATTGAGCAGCATGATCACGCCAAGCGGTTGCCCGGGGCGCTCCACGAGAGCAAAGTCGAGAACGAACGCCTCGACATCGGCAAAAGGCCTTTGCATATGCAGGCGCCTGCCGTCGCGCACCACCCGAACCACGGCGTCCCTGCCGCTGGCCTTGCCCACCAGGGGCAGCCCTTTGCTGCGACCGCGCAGCACGGTATACCCCCCCCCATCAGAACCGATCGTCATGCGGATCGGCAGAGGGTAATACGTCTCCTTGACCTGGTCCTCTTTTTCGAACCCGGAGCGGTACTCGGGGTCTTCGAGTCGAACCGCCACCTCCGGGCCGGTATATGCAGCGAAATCCCCCAACAGGATCGCCCCCGGCAAACCTTCCCCGGTGGCCTGAGAGACGAGTTGCAGGTCTTGCTCCTCGTTCCAGATCATGGCCTCCCCGTTACCGAAAGGGGTCGCCCGGTACAGGTCGGATCCGGCCCAGGGCACACCATGGCTTTCGGGTTGGTATTCTTCCCCTGCCAGGGCCAGCGGAAAAACCGGCCCGGAGAAGGGAGCGTAATCACCGCGACGCTGGAGAAAACCTTCTTGAGCCAGAATACGTACATACCCTGAGAGATCCCGACTCAAAGGGACAAAGGCTCCCCCACCCTGTCCCAAAATCCAGCTGTGCACCTTTGAATCGGTGCCATCGTAAACGCCCAGAACGTCCTCTGCCCATACGGCGGCGACTTCCCTGCGACCATCCCCAGTCAGGTCCCCGGCACTCAGGTGAAGGGCTCGGGTTCGGGGAATATCGGGGCGATAGCCATCCACCCGTTGCAGGTCAAAATCGCGCAGTCGATATTTTTCCAGCACCTGGTCGGAGAGGAGAGCGATTTCGAGAGCGTTCCCGTCACCGACACCCAACAGAGCAACACTTCTGGGCGTCCCCTGAATCTTGATGGGGCCAGTCCCGCCCACGCCCCAGGTATCCTCTGCAGGTTGCCAAACCGCAGGTGCCTGACGAGCCACAGGTGCCTGGCGGACAACGGGAGCTTGGCGGACTGCGGGTGCTTGACCAACCGCGGCAACCGGATCGGCCCCCTTTCTCTCAAAGGCGATAATCGCGCCATCGGCTCCGCGGCTCAGGGCGAGGACCCGTTTATCGCCTGCCAGACGAAAATCGAGGGTCAACCCCTTCCCGGCAGGGGCTGCGAGCGGTGCCGGGGTCACCACAAAGCCACCTTCAAGAAGGGTTTCCAGCAGGCCCTGAACGTCGGTGGAAGCCAAAGGATCATCGAGGTCGCTGCGCAGGAGCAGTTCCTTGGGCCCATCCCATGTGGCCAGTGCAGCTTCGGTCTTCGGCCATTCGCCGGCCATGACAGCCTCGGCCCCGAACACCCCCACGAGAAACAGGCACAGCCCGACCTTGAGCAAACGTTTCATGGAAGAACCTCTTTGGTTAGTGGTTGATAGACTCGGCCCACATGCGCTGTTCAAGCACACAAGGCCTGCCTGCAACGTCTGGAATCTAACAGGACAGTGATGGCTCGCCCAGAAAATATGACGTGATTCTACCAGCCCCCCTCTGGCCCCCAACTAAAAAGGCCCCCACCGAATGGAGGGGGCCATGATTTCACTATTACAACCACAGATTACTTGATCTCGAACGACCCGTCGGCTGCGATGAGAAGGGTATTGTCGAGGTACTGCAAACGCTTCTTGTTGGGGAAGTCGCTTTCGCCAAGGATGGCGTAGTAGGCACTGGCGCTGCGGGCTCCGGTGGAACAGATCAGGACCACGCGCTTATCGGTCGCCAACTTGTCGCAGGAGACTTTGGTCTTGTGGATGAAGTCTTCGTCAAAGATGTTGATCGCCCCCTTGATATGCGCGGCGGCATACTCTTCGGGCTCGCGTACATCGACCACCTGTACCTTGCCCTCGGCCACCAGCTGCTTGAATTCTTCGGGGGTAATCGCTTCGGGCAATGCCCCTTCTTCGACTGGAGCGGCCTTTTTCACCAACCCGCTCGCCTCATCCCCCCACAGCGGCAGCCCGGCTTCGCGCCACACCGGCTCGCCGGCGGCAAAGACGGCAACGTTGGTGTAGCCGAGGTCGAGAGCTTTTTGCGCGCTCTGGCGACTCAATTTGCACTTATATCCGCCG
>CALZIC010000029.1 GCA_945787285.1 uncultured Desulfuromonadales bacterium | reverse complement strand
CGCACCCTCGAGAATGCCGTGGTTCGCCTGCTCAAGAGCCGTCCTTTTTACGGCCATTTTCTGCTGCAGTTTCACCGCCGGCAAGTTGTCTCCGATGCCCCCCTCGGGGTGACCATCGGCAACGGGACGCCCCAGCTGTGCGTCGACCCGCTGCGGTTTGGAGACTTTTCCGCGGAAGAGCAGGCTGCGCTCCTTGAGCACGCGATCAAGCACGTGCTGCATCTGCACATGGCCCGGCGCAAGGGGCGCCATGACCACGACTGGGATATCGCCTGTGATCTCGCCATCAACCCCTCTATTGAGGGGCTGCCACCGCAGGCGGCTCTGCCGGGCAGGTTGGGCCTCGAAGAGGGGTTGGCCGCTGAGGAATACTACCGGCAACTCGCTCCCCCCTTCGACACCGGCAACCTCGAGGGGCGCGGCATCGGCAATGCGGCCCAGGACGCAGGCGACCATGTCGACAAGGGAGATCCGGAGCAGGAAACTCCCTGCGCCGATGTCGTTTCCACCATCGACGACCACTCGATCTGGGCCGATGCCGACAGCACCCCGATGGGACTGGCTGAAGAGGTGGTGCGCAGTATGGCCCGCGATGCCTTCCGCAAGGCGCGCGGGGAAGTCCCCGGAGATGTCAGAGCGCTGGTCGAAGGGATGCTTGCTCCCTCGCCGGTTCCCTGGCGGCAGGTGCTGCGCCAGTTTGTCGCCACCGCCGGAAGGGTCGGGCGGCGCAGCACCTGGAAGCGCGAGCACCGGCGTTTTGCCCACGATACCCCGGGCATCCGCAAGCGGCAGCGTCTCAACCTGCTGGTGGGGATCGATGTCAGCGACTCAACCGACATCAAAGAGCTGCGCGAGGCCTTTGCCCGTGAACTGGTGCAGATCGCCCGGGGCCGAGAGAGCCGGATCACCGTCCTTTATGCCGGCAGCCGCATCCAGCGGATCGATCATTTCAGCGGCTCTCCCTCGGTGGTCGAGGTTTTCGAAGGGGGCGGCTTCACCGACCTGCGCCCGGTATTCGAATACGCCCGAACTATGGAACCACGCCCCGCCGCCGTCGTTTATCTTACCGACGGGGTCGGCCCCGCCCCCGAAGCGATGGAATTCCCCACCCTGTGGGTGTTGACCCGAGACGGCGAGAAACCGGTCGACTGGGGCGTCGAACTGCGTCTGGAAGTTTGAGTGATAGGAGCGGTTTTTTTTAATTTTACTGACCACTCACCACTGCCCACTGTCTACTGGAGGTTACACATGGACCAACCCAAACCGATGACCGAAGATTCGATCCGCGAGATGCTCGAGTCCGCCGGGGCGCGGGTGGCTTCGCGCGGCGGCCGTACCGAAAGCTACGGCGCCCCCAGGGAGTTCTCTTTCGAGGTGAAAGGGGCTTTTTCCAACGGTCTGATGCTCCACGTGGTGGCACGCCAGTTCAACTACCGCGACCCCTGGGAAGCGGAGGGACGCGTCAACGACCTGGTCGATGCGACCCTGCTCAAAGATGGCCGGTTTTCCGAACTGCCCAGGGGCCACCAGTTTTTTCAGGGTAAGGATTGCGAAGAAGGGCTCGATCAGCCGGCCCTTCAGCAGGTGATTGATGCGGTGAAAGATTTGAATCCGAAAATCTTTCTGTTGCAGAAGCTGACCGGGGATCTCTAGGGGGCTGGGTTTTCACGGCCTGTTCAGGAAAAAAGCCGCCTTTAAGGGCGGCTTTTTTGATGGGTCGCAGTGGGCTTTGCACGGCTCACTGGTGTTTGGGGTGTTGAAACTTGCTTCTCAGCAACCAGGCGAGACTGATGGCCGCTGTGACGAATCCGGTCCAGACAATCAGGATCGCCTCGAAGGGAATGTGGGTGGCGATATAGATAAGGAAGACCGGACAGGCGATCAGCATGAAGAAATAGGATAGAACCAGCCAGAGCTTTTCCATTTTATCCTCCCATTGTGTCGGGCACAGTCCGTGTCATTTAACCGAGGCGGCTGTTGGATTCATTATAACAGACAACACGAGCCGCATGGAAGGGGAGGGGGGTTAAGTGTTGGTCAGATCGAGCATCTCCTCGCCCATGACGTAGCCGGTCTTCTCCGCTTTGCTGGCCGAAGCGAGCCGGGTCATGATGTGACGGATTTTTTCCAGTTCTTTTTTAATCTCACCCAGGCGCTCCCCAACCGCATCGTTGCCAGGTTGAAGTTCTCTGGCGGCCAGGTGCAGATGCCCGAGGACCGTGGTCAGCGGATTGTTCAGTTCATGGTTCAGGGCAATCGCCAGTTCCCGCAGCAGGTTCAATCGTTCCAGTTCAACCGCCAGCCGTTGTTCCCGCCGGGAGGAGAGGTGCAGGTTGATGCGCGCCAGCAGTTCACCGGGATAAAAAGGTTTGACGATATAGTCGTCGGCCCCCGCTTCGAATCCCCTGATTTTTTCCTGCTCCGCTTCAAGCGATGTCAAAAATATGACCGGAATCTCGCGCGTCCGCTTGTCCGATTTTAACGCCTGGCAGACTTCGTACCCGTCCATCCGGGGGAGGTAGATATCGAGCAGAATCAGGTCGGGCGACTCGTCCGCCGCGGCCTCTATGCCCGGCGGGCCGTCGTCTCGGAATTCGAGCAGGTATTTCCCCTCAAGGCTGTCCTGGAGCTGGGCCTGCATGACCCGGCTGTCTTCGATGATCAGTAATTTCTCCAACGGCATCCTCCTGAAAAGAAGCCTATTTTAAACGGCAGGCTGTTGTTGTCAATGCTGTATAGGTTAAAAAAGACTAGAAGAGGAATTGTGGCCTGCAGGACGGGAAGGAGGGCTGGTCTCAATAAAAAAGGCGGTTACTTTGCGTGCGCAAAGTAACCGCCTTTTTTGTTTGTGTTGCGATTGAAAGAGTCGAATCAGCAGATCTTCATGCGCCCTTTCGGCCCTTCTTCGATATGGCCGATCAGAAAGGCTCCGCAGCCGGTCGCCTCGAGTTTTTCTCTCAGCAGACCGGTCTTTTCAGCCGCTACGCTAATCAGCAGTCCTCCCGAGGTCTGGGGGTCGGCCAGCAGGTCGATGATTTCGTGGGACCGCTGGTCCGCTCCATCGACCCGGGGCAGATAATATTGCCGGTTGCGGTAGCTACCCACCGGGATCAGGCCGATGTGGGCCATCTCGAAGACCTGGGGGTAGGCGGGGAGGGCCTGACTGTCGATGACCATCCCGACCTCGCTGGCTTCGGCCATTTCCAGTGCGTGTCCGATCAGCCCGAACCCGGTAATGTCGGTGCAGGCGGAAACCCCGACCTCCATCATGACCCGCGATGCCTCCCGGTTGAGCAGGGACATGCCGGCAATGGCATCGGCCATGTCTTTTTCCGTGAGCACTTCCCCTTTAAGGGCGGTGGCCAGAATGCCGGTACCCAGGGGTTTGGTCAGCACCAGCTGGTCGCCGGGGCGGCAGCCGACGGTGGTGATCATCTTGCGCGGATCGACCAGGCCGGTGATGGCCAGGCCGTATTTCGGTTCATCGTCTTCGACGGTGTGGCCGCCGACGATAACCGCGCCGGCTTCGGCGACCGCTTCGGCCCCCCCCTTGAGGATGTCAGCTAGTACATCGAGCGAGAGGCAGGGGGGGAAACCGACGATGTTGAGGGCGGTCAGCGGGCTGGCCCCCATGGCGTAGATGTCCGACAGGGCGTTTGCCGCGGTGATCCGGCCGAAGTTGTAGGGATCGTTGACCACCGGGGTGAAAAAATCAACCGACTGCACCAGCGCCCTGTCCTCGGCGATGCGGTAGATACCGGCATCGGCAAAGGGGATGGCGGCCGAGAGAAGGTTGGGGTCGTTCGGTTGGGGTAATTGACACAGAACCTGTGCCAGGGCCTCGGGGCCCAGCTTGGCGGCTCAACCGGAACTGCGGGAGAATCCGGTGAGTTTGACCGGTTCGTCTGTCATGGATTTTCCTTTCTGGGTTTAAGCAGTCAGCAGTCAGCAGTCAGTTGAAGGCTTTTGGCTGAAAGCTGATCGCTGAGAGCTGATTGCTCACAATTTCCAAGCCACCCGCTCGTCGCCCTTTCGCAGGGTGTATTTGAGGTTGTCGAAATATTCGAGCAGGGCCTGGGTCTGTTTTCGGGCACTGCCGAGCAGGTCCCGGAATTCCGCCAGGGTGAGGGTCTCTTTTGTGGCAAAGTGCTGCTTCAACAAGGATACCGCATGTCGGTAGGTCTCGGCGTGCAAAAAGCTTTCCTCGTTGAGCTTCACCA
Organism: uncultured Desulfuromonadales bacterium; assembly: GCA_945787285.1. Taxonomy (GTDB): domain Bacteria; phylum Desulfobacterota; class Desulfuromonadia; order Desulfuromonadales; family Trichloromonadaceae; genus CALZIC01. The sequence continues at coordinate 9,850 of CALZIC010000029.1, read as the reverse complement.
GTTTGCCGGCGGCGAACAGGTAGGTGAAATAGATCTCGGTCCGGTCGGCGCGCAGCCCGAGCCGCTCGAGCATCTCGTTCTTGTTTTTAGCACCGGCGCCGGCGTCGCCGTAGGCCTTCTCGATCGCCTCAATGTCGCGAAGCTGCGCCGGGGTGGGGGTCGGCTCAAAATGGGGGAGTTTGACCCACTCCTGCTGCTGCACCAGCGACCCGTCGGCTTCGGCTTCAGAGAGGAGCTGGTCAAAGGCCTTGGGGGCCAGTTTGCCCGGCAGGGCGCCTTTGAGGGTGGCGTGGGGAATGCCGGGGAGCAGCGGGTTCTCTTCGTGAAAACGCCCGGTGGCCTCCTGCATCTGGCGGCGCCAGGAACGCACTGTGGTGTCGGTGGCCCACTGGTCGCCGAGCAGCACCACCTTGGCTTCGCCCTTGAGGGCCTCCAGGTGTTCCAGAATACGGTCGCGCCCCATGCCCGAGGCCTGTTCCAGCTCCTTGAGGCGCAGGCAGGGCTGTTCGGCGAGCTTTTGAAGAAGAAAGGCCTTTTCCCCCGATTCGAGTTCAATGAGGGCAGTCATGACTTCATCGCGGAAGCGGCGGTGCTTGATCGGGTTGGGGTCGATAACCACCCCGCCGCCGATGGTCGTCATCGGCGAGTAGGAACGGATGATGAAGCGGTCCTGGCGGTGGGCGACCAGGGGGCGGTCGAGATGAATCTGCACCAGGGCGCTCTCTCCCGGTTCGAGGCTGTCGCGGTCGAGCAGGGCGATAATGCCGACCACCCGCGCGGTGCCGAGGTAGAAATGCACCGGGTCGCGAAAGCGCAGCGGCCGCGGTGCGTCGGAAAGGAGGGTCAGGCGGGCGTCGAGTCGCTGGCACTCTTCGAAAAAACCGGCCTCGCCGATCACCGTTCCCCGTTTGAGATCCTGTCGCTGCAGCCCGGCAAGGTTGAGAGCCACCCGCTGGCCGGCCTGTGCGGAATCGGTCTTTTTGCCGTGGACCTGAACTTCCCGCACCCGAACCTGTTCGGCCAGCGGCAATACTTCGACGCTGTCGCCGGTGTGAACGGTGCCGGAGAGGAGCGTACCGGTCACCACGGTGCCGAATCCGGCCACGGTGAAGTGCCGATCGACCGGCAGCCTGAGAGGGCCGTCGGCATCCCTGGGCGTTAAAGCCGATACGTTCTCGGCGATGGTGGCGATCAGCCCGTCGATCCCCTCTTTGGTGATCGAAGAAACCCGGCGGCAGGGGGCCTCGGCGAGAAAGGTTCCGCTGATCTCCTCGCGGACCTCTTCTTCGACGATGTCGATCCAGTCCTCTTCGGCCAGGTCGCACTTGGTCAGCACCACGATGCCGCGCTGGATGCCGAGCAATTGCAGAATCTGCAGATGTTCGCGGGTCTGCGGCATGACCCCTTCGTTGACGTCGATCACCAGCAGCACCAGGTCGATGCCGCCGATGCCGGCCAGCATGTTGTTGATGAACCGCTCGTGCCCTGGCACGTCGACGATACCGGCCGTCTGGCCGCCGGGGAGGACAAAGGACGCGAAGCCGAGGTCGATGGAGATGCCGCGCTCCTTCTCTTCCTTGAGGCGGTCGGTTTCCTGGCCGGTCAGGGCCCGGATCAGTTCGGTCTTGCCATGGTCGACATGACCGGCGGTGCCGATTATGACATGGTGTTCTTTGGCGGGGGGCATTTTCTTCCTTGGATTTACCGGGGGCCGAGGGACATCATCGGCCACCCGCGGAGTGCGGTCGCTGATGGGTTCGCGGAACCCCTTTCAGGTCTTTTTTCGGATGAAGAGCATGGCGGCAGGGGAAAGCGGGAGCGAAGGCGGCAGATCCCCCGTCCATGCATTAACGGAAAAATAGCATGGTGCTTTGAAAATCACAAGGCAGGTTGTATTTGCGGGGGACCGACGGGCCGAGTTCGCGTGCGAAGCAGCGCCCGGTGGTTTTGTTCTAGTAGCGGCGTGCCGGAATGGGAATGAAAAACCGGGACGCTTTGGTCGGCCTGGGCTGATCCTGTTCGATGGTGATGCTGTTAAAGCCGACCTTGGCCGTGTATGGCTGTTCGGGATCGATTCCCTGCCCCCTGAACAGTTGATCCACCTCACGGGGATTGCGGCCGAATATTTGATCCAATGGGAAGTCAACGCGCATATGGGTAAGTCCTCTCTTGCTCGATCGTGGTGTCGAATTGCTCCTGTTTTTTTGGGTGCTTAAAAATATTGCAAGAAATGAGCCTGTTTCACTTGTATCATTCGGGGAGGCGTTGTCAAGAACAGATGGGCGAAAAATACCCATAACTGGATGTTTTGTCGGCGGGGTGGTGCTGGTACCTGGCGGGAGGGAAGGAAGTCTTGGACCAATAACTGACAGTCTGGTTACTGGCCCATTGACCTAAGGGCCGACCGGGAGTTTCAGGATGCGCTGGCGCCAGTCCTGCTCCCACTGTTCGAGCGAAAATTCCGGCCCGGCAATGAGGCGTTCGAAGGCCGCCAGTGATTTATGACCCAGGCGCTGGTGCCACTGATGCTGGAAGTCCGCGACCGGATGGCCATTGGGCAGAAAGGAGGGTGGGAACTCCGTCTCCGGCGCAATGAAAAACGCGTTCCGGCTCGCCTCGAGGTAGCGGGAGAGTCGCTGGTGCCGACTCTGATGATCTGCCGGATCGGAAGCATGGCGCAGGGAATAGACCAGGCCCCAGGCGACGGCGTAATGGGCGGCGGTGAAGGGTTCTCCATACTGGCGGGAAACAACCTCGCGCAGGGGCGGGCAGTTCTGGTTGCCGATCAGGTTCTGCAGGTGCTTGAGGCGCGGGAGGTTGGCGGTGTCGGCGGTGAGTCCGTCCCCGGATTCGAGGGCACCTTCCATGTAGCTGGCCAGTCCTTCGTTGAGCCACAGGGGCACCCCGGTCAGGCGGTGTTTCCCGGGCGGCAGGGAGTCCTTGACGGATTCCGGCACGGCAAAGGTGAAGGCCCGGTCGAGCAGCTGGTGCACGCCTTCGTGCCGCAGGGTGGCCTCCGGGGCGACACCCGCGGTGCGGCGCCAGGGGAGGTGGATTGCCGCCGGGGGCTGCGGTGAGTACAGCCCGCTGGTGCCCCGGCCGAGGCCGAGATTTCGCGCGACCGCTTCATACTCTCTGCCGGTGGCGTAGGCGTTGACCCGGAGCGGCGGAAGGGCCTCCGGGCAGTTCAATATTCGGCAGTAGCCGGCGAGGGCCTTCTCCATGGTTTCTGCGGCATGCCGGGCGACCTCGGGGCTGGTGTCGGTCCGCACGCTGTAGTGCGGGGATTCAAAGACGAAGGCCTCGGACCAGGGGCGTTTCGACCAGTGTGGAGTGCAGCCAAAGAGCAGGTTCGTTGCCAGAAACAGTGCAACGAAGGCCAAGGGGGTTCCGGACACGCTATATCGCATGGGCACGATTAAAAAAAATGACAGGACAAAAGATTGACATGAATAGGAATCAGGGCCGGATCACTCTTCCGGCCTGCGCAAGGTGTTCAACGATATCGAGCATGTTGGTGGAACGGCCGACAGCGAGCTTTTCTTTCAGGTCGAAGAAGTCGAGACACAGGCCGCAGGAGGCGATGTCGGTGCCGTTGCAGGCCAGCTGTTCCAGGGCCTCGAGGGCGTCCGAACCCTCGGTGGTCAGCTTGACCCCGGCGTTGACGAATACGATGGCGTCGGGCGGCAGGTCGAGTTCGTTGAGGGTGATGATAAAGTTCTTGAGCAGAATGTGGCCAAGCTCGTCGTCTCCGCTTCCCATCGTGTCCGAGGCGATAAAGACCACGGTTTTGCCCTCTGCGGCGGCCGTGGCGCCCTTCTGCTCGGAGCTCGGGCCGGGGGTCAGGCCCAGGGTGAAGCCATCGCCGGAGGCGGCTTCCGATACGGCATAGCCGAGGCTGGTGGCCAGTCGCGAGACGTTTTCGCGGGCGATTTCGTCTGCAAGAAGTATGGTGAAGGGCACGCCCGGTTCGGCCAGGAGCGCTTTGCGCGCCTCTACCACGGGCTTAGGGCATTGCCATTTGCGACAGTCGAGAGTTTTCATGATGCGCTCCAACAGGTAAAAGGTGTCGTCGTGGCGATAGCAGGTCCCCGCCCGATTGACAAGCCGGGGACGGGTTTTGCTTGAAATCGGCAGGCAGAGAGGGTTCAATGGGGGCTGGTCGAAAACCGTTTCCCCTGGAGGATGGACGATGCGAAAAACGATTCTTATCTGCCTGCTGGCACTTGCCCTGGCCGGTTGCGGCGACCGGGCCCAAGAGCTGTTTGACACCGCACAGCTCGAAGAACGCCAGTATAACACGGAACATGCGGTGAAGCTCTACCAGGAGTTGCTCGAAAAATACCCCGACTCGTCCCTGGCGGAGCAGGCCCGCCAGCGCCTGGAGGAGCTGCAGGGGCAATAGCCCTCAGTCCTTTTTCTGCCTGTCGATGGTGTCGACATAGTCCTGCAGGTCTTTGAACCCCAGCATTCGTGCCAAGGAGGGCTGAAAGACGAAGGGGAGGGCGATGAAGTAGATGAGCCCGGCGGTAATGCCCAGGGGGGTCGACAGCAAAAGGGCCAGCGAGATGCCGGTCAGAAACAGGCCCACCCAGCCCAGGTCGAGGGCGATCTGCCCGCCCCGGTGGCGCGGGTAAAGCCTCGGACACCGCTCCGGCGGCAGCTTGCGGCACATGAAGCTGAACGAGTGAAGCAGCCCTGCGGCCATCAGCAGCAGGGCGCTCAGCGTTGCCGGAGTCACCGTCTCTTCCTCGAATCCTTTTCCTCTGCTGCCGGTTGGGGCTTCGGCACCAGCCGCGCCACCGATTCGACATGCGGGGTCTGCGGGAACATGTCGACCGGCTGGATCTCCTCGGTGGCGTAACCGAGGCGGTCGAGCAGGTCGAGATCCCGGGACAGCGTTTCCGGGTTGCACGAGACGTAGATCAGGGTGCGCGGCGCGAGTTCGGTCAGGGCGGTCAGGACCGTTTCGTCACAGCCGCTGCGCGGGGGGTTGACCACCGCGACGCTCCCGGGGGGGACCTCCACGGCCAGCTCATGAACCAGCTCCGCGGCGTCTCCGGCCTGGAAGGCGCAGTTGTGCAGGTCGTTCATGCGGGCGTTTTCCTTGGCGTTGCGCACCGCATCCTCGACCACCTCGATGCCGATCACCTTGCCGGCGTCGGCCGCCAGGTTGAGGGCGATGCCGCCGATGCCGCAATAGAGGTCGACGGCGGCCTGCTCGCGGGTGAGTTCCGCCCACTGGCGAACCTGGCCGTAAATGCGGGCGGCCTGCTCGTTGTTGACCTGAAAGAACGAGGTCGGTGAAATGCGCAGCCGCACATCGCCGACCTGGTCGATCAGGTCGGGGGTGCCGAGAATGCGGATCGTTTCACGGCCGAAGATGACGTTGCCTTGCGAGGCGTTGACGTTCTGCTGCACCGAAACGATTTCAGGGACCTTCTTCTTGATCCACTTGGCCAGGTGGGTGACTTCCCGGTAATTGCGTTCCTCGGTGACGAAGGTCACCATCGCCTTGTTCGCCGCCGGCGCCACCTTGACGGTCAGGTAGCGCAGCAGCCCGCGCTTGTTGATCGGGTTGTAGACGTAGACCTTCTGATGCTCGATCTCTTCCTTGACCACCTTGACGATCTTGTTGATCAGCGGGTGATGCAGGGGGCAGTCCTCGATGTCGACCACCTCGTGGCTGCCGCGGCGGTACAGGCCGATCTTGACCTTGCCCCGCTCCTTGGCGATGACCAGCTTGGCGTTGGTCCGGTAGCCGAACGGGTTGGGCGCCGCCCAGATCTCATGGAGGCGGGCCTCCTTGAGGGAAGGGTATGCGGCCATGGCCTGGGAGACTTTCTGCTGCTTGAAGTTCAGCTGGGATGCCGAATTCATGGCGATCAGCGAGCAGCCCTGGCAGTCGTCGGCCCGTTTGCAGGTGTTCATGGTCCTCTCGCGGCTGCGTCGCAGCACCTTGCGCAACCGGCCGATGATGCGGCGCTGGCCCTCATGCTGGATCGTGGCGCTCACTGTTTCGCCGACGAGCGCCCCGGCAATCAAAACCTCTTTGCGTTCATGGCGGGCAACGCCGATCCCTTCCTCATTGAGGCGGGTGATTTCGACCTCGATGGTTGGCACGGGGGGGCGCTTGCGGGGGGACTGGCCTTTGGATGGAGCTTTTTTCATATCGTGAATGCCTGTGCAAAAATAGGTAAAATAGGTAATCCCACAGCATAAACCCTTGTCGAAGCCCTGTCAATCGACCACTTGACTTGCCGCATGGGCAGCCGGTACACTCGGGCGATTCTTGAAACATATTTTAACCACTGAGGCACAGAGACACTGAGAAAGGCGAAAACCCAAAGGTTCATAAAGCGACCAAAGGGCATTGCCTTTGATTTTGTTTGTCCTCAGTGCCTCTGTGGTTGCACTGATTTCATATGTGAGGAGAACCGGCCATGCCCAGGACCACCCGCCAGATTAAAGTCGGAGACGTCGCCGTCGGCGGCGGCGCCCCGGTCTCTGTCCAGTCGATGTGCAATACCGACACCCGTGACGTCGAGGCGACTCTCGCCCAGATCCGCGCCCTGGCCGAGGCCGATTGCGAAATTGTCCGCTGTGCCGTACCCGATGAGGCCGCGGCCGAGGCGCTGCGGGCGATCCGCGCCGGCAGCCCGATTCCGCTGGTCGCCGATATCCATTTCGACTACCGGCTGGCGCTGACCGCGCTCGAAGCCGGGGTGGACGCCTTGCGGATCAACCCGGGCAACATCGGCGAGCGGTGGAAGATTCAGGAGGTGGTCAAGGCCTGCGCCGAGCGCCAGGTGCCGATTCGCATCGGGGTTAACGGAGGTTCGCTGGAAAAGGAACTGCTGGAAAAATACGGCCACCCGACCCCCGAGGCGATGGTCGAGAGTGCCCTCGGCCACGTGCGCATCCTCGAAGATCTCGGTTTCGACCGCATAAAGATCAGCCTCAAAGCTTCCGATATTCGCCGTACCGTCGAGGCCTACCGGCAGCTGGCCGCAAAGCTCGACTACCCCCTGCATATCGGCATCACCGAGGCGGGGACGACCTGGAGCGGCACCATCAAGAGCGCCATCGGCCTCGGCACCCTGCTGTACGACGGCATCGGCGATACCCTGCGGGTCTCCCTGACCGGCGACCCGGTCGAAGAGGTGCGTGTCGGCTGGGAGATCCTCAAGTCGCTGGAGTTGCGTCAGCACGGGCCGGTCTTCGTCAGCTGCCCGACCTGTGGGCGCTGCCAGGTCGACCTGATCCCCATTGCCGAAGAGGTGGAGCGGCGCCTGCAGAACCTCCCCGAGGCGATCACCGTGGCGGTGATGGGCTGCGTGGTCAACGGACCCGGCGAGGCCCGCGAGGCCGACATCGGCATTGCCGGCGGCAAGGGTCAGGGTCTGCTGTTCCGCAACGGGGAGGTGGTGCGCAAGGTGCCGCAGAACGAGCTGGCCGACGCCCTGGTCGACGAGGCCTGGCGGCTGGTCGAAGAGCGCAAGGGGTAGTGCAAGCGATGGATATTCTCCTGCTCGAACCGTACAACACTGGATCTCACGCCGCCTGGGCGTCCGAATATGCCGCCCACAGCCGTCACCGGGTCGAGATCATGGAGATGGGTGGTCAGTACTGGAAGTGGCGCATGCACGGCGGGGCGGTGACCCTGGCCCGCCGCTTTCTGGCCGCAGGGCGCAGGCCCGACCTGCTGCTGGCCACCGACATGCTCGATCTGACCACCTTTCTTGCCCTCACCCGCGAGCTGACCGCCGATATTCCGGTGGCGGTCTATTTCCACGAAAACCAGCTGACCTACCCCTGGTCTCCCACCGACGCCGACCCCGGTCAGCAGCGCGACGCCCACTACCGGTTCATCAACTATTCGACGGCCCTGGCCGCCGATGCGGTGCTGTTCAACTCCGACTACCACCGCCTCTCGTTTCTGGATGAACTCCCCCGTTTTCTCCAGTCCTTTCCCGATCACCGGGAGCTCGACAGCGTGGCGGAAATCGCCGCCAAGAGTCGCACCCTGAGCCTGGGACTCGACCTGCAGCGGCTTGACCGGTATCGCCCTGAAGAATGCGCCGGTCAGGGGCAGGCGCCGCTGCTGCTGTGGAACCACCGCTGGGAGTATGACAAGAACCCGGAGGAGTTTTTCCGCGCCCTCTTTGTCTTGCAGGAGCAGGGGGTCGATTTCGAGATAGCGGTGCTGGGGGAGTCGTATCGGAAAAAGCCGAAGATTTTTTCCGAGGCGAGGGAAAGGCTCGACGACCGGGTGGTTCATTGGGGCTACGCGGAAAGTTTCGCCGAGTACGCCGAATGGTTGTGGCGGGCCGACATTTTGCCGGTGACCTCGATCCACGATTTTTTCGGCGCCAGCGTGGTGCAGGCCATGTACTGCAACTGCACTCCGCTGCTGCCCAGGCGGCTCGCCTACCCGGAGCATATCCCCGAAGCTCAGCACGACCTATTCTTCTACGACGGTTTCGAGGATCTGGCAGCGCGGCTGAAACGTCGGTGCCGGGAGATTGCGGAAACCCGCAAGGAGGATGTCCGACCGATGGTCGCCCGCTACGACTGGGGAACCATCGGCGCGGACTATGACAGGGTGTTCGAAGATCTGGCCGCTGGCGCCGGATGCCAGCGGAGTGACCGGCCCCCGGTTTTACGTTCGCTTTAAATGGGGACTTCGTCCACGGCATCGGCCGCTGTGTCGATCGCTTCGTCGATGGTGTTGCCGGCCCCGGGGATGATCGAGAGGACCGCTCCGCCGACCCGCATCGGGACGGAGACGACTTTGGTCAAAAAGCAGCCGCTGAGTTGGGTTGCCACAAAGAGGATAAGGGCGGTTCGGAGGGCGATTCGGATCGACTGCATGGGAAAGCTCCTGGTTGGTTGTTCGGGGGTGAGGGATATTGCTCTGCCGAAATTACCATGCCCCACGGGGTGGTTTCTACTGAAAACTGGCAAGGTTTCCGGCCGACCCCTGTGGGTGATAAAGACCGCGCGAATGAAGTCCTGAAAAATATCTGACTCCACTTGACAGGAGCAAACCGATGAACTGGCTTAACGATGAGCGTCAGGTCGTGCCCAGAGCACGCTGGCGAAGGATCTTGCATGAGGTGATCTTCGAGGCCGACACCCCTGCCGGCAAGCTCTTTGATGAGTTGCTCATCGTCAGCATTCTGGCGAGTGTAGCCGCGGTGATGCTGGACAGCATCAGTGGGGTGCGGGCGCAATACAGCAGCCTGCTTTATGGGGTCGAGTGGCTATTCACCCTCATCTTCACGGTCGAGTACCTTTTGCGCTTGGTGTGCGTCGGCAAGCCTCTCAAATATGCCACAAGCTTCTACGGAGTGGTCGATTTGCTGGCGATCGTTCCGACCTACCTCAGCCTGATGTTGCCAGGAACCCAGTACCTGCTGGTGATCCGTCTCCTGCGCATCCTGCGCATCTTCCGTATTCTCAAGCTGGTCACCTACTTGGGGGAGGCTCAACACCTGATGCAGGCGCTGCGGGCGAGCGCCCGCAAGATCGCCGTCTTTCTCTTCGCGGTGCTGAACCTGGTGGTCATCTTCGGGGCTCTGATGTACCTCATCGAGGGGCCGGAGAACGGCTTCACCAGCATTCCACGCAGCATCTACTGGGCCATCGTCACCTTAACCACCGTCGGATACGGACAGGTCGCGCCGCAGACCGTCTTCGGCCAGTTCATGGCGTCGATTGTGATGATTCTCGGCTACGGCATCATCGCCGTGCCGACCGGCATCGTGACCGTGGAGATGTCTCAGGCCTTCAGTCGCAAGGTGTCAACCAAAGCTTGTCCCGAGTGCAGCGCAGAGGGGCACGAGGT
>CALZIC010000028.1 GCA_945787285.1 uncultured Desulfuromonadales bacterium | reverse complement strand
GGCGGCCTGGTCGGAGACAGCGCCGCCATCCGCGAGGTCTTCCGAAAGATTGCCCTTTACGCCCCCACCGAGGCGGCGGTGGTGATCACCGGGGAAACCGGGACCGGCAAGGAACTGGTCGCCCGGGCCCTGCATGAGGGAAGCGGACGGGCACGGGAACCTTACGTGGCGGTGAACTGCTCGGCAATTTCCGAAGAACTGCTCGAATCGGAGCTGTTCGGGCATGAGAAAGGCGCCTTCACCGGCGCGCTGCGCACCCACAAGGGGCGCTTCGAGCGGGCCGACGGCGGCACCCTGTTTCTCGACGAAATCGGTGACATGCCACTGCACACCCAGACCCGGCTGCTGCGGGTGCTGGAGGAGAAGCGGGTCGAGCGGGTCGGCAGCGAGCAGGAGCTTCCCATCGATGTTCGCATTGTCGCCGCGACCAACGTGCCGCTCGAGCAGGCGGTCGGTCAGAACCGCTTCCGGGCCGACCTCTACCACCGCCTCTCGGTGCTGCGCATCCACCTCCCCCCGCTGCGCCAGCGCAGCGAGGATATCCCCCACCTGGTTTCCCACTTTCTTGAACAGTTCAACGACCGATACGGCCGCCAGATCGACCGCCTGACCAACGAGGCGATCGCCCTGCTGCAGTCGTACCTGTGGCCCGGCAACATCCGCGAACTGAGGAATGTTCTCGAGCGGGTTTACATCGAGACCCAGGCCGAAGTTATCGGAGCGCGCGCTTTTTCCGAATGGGTTCGCGAGCGTCACGACTTCTCCCCCGGCGAATGGGGTCCGGATACGCTCGACAGTCGCCCGGCGCACACCATGGCTCCCCCCTACCCCCTTGAATCGGCCCAAAGACTCCTCCCCGCGCCGGCTCAGGGCGCGGTGGAAGCCGATCTGGTAGCGCAATCCCTACCCCGCAAACCCTCTCTTTCCACCCGCCCCGCCGAACTCTCAGCCGATGAAATCCGCCAAGCCTATCACGCCGCAGGCGGCAACCTGGCCGCCGCAGCACGCCTGCTCGGCGTCCATCGCGCCACCCTGTATCGCCACATGAACAAGCTGGGACTCTCCCGAGAAGATTTGGATCAGCCCCGGGTAGGTTAACCCCGAAGCATCTCCAGACGCCAAGCCAGAGGTCCCAGATGGGAGCCTGGCTTTTTTTGTTTTCTGCGACGTCGCAAGCGACACTTGCAACACCTTCCTGCGACGTCGCAGAACCGCTCCACCTCCTGAACGCTTCACGGCAACCTCCTGTATTGATTAGATATTCAGGCAAAAAACCTCCTTTGGCACAGCCGTTGTAATACTGATGACTGTCATCGCGACAAAACAGTTTGCAACAAACTCGCATTATCAAAACAGTCACTCACCCAAAGGAGACACACCATGACACGCTTCGATCTTTTCAAGGAAATGGACGGCTTCGCCAACGAGATGGACCAGGTCTTCCGCGGCCTTGGCTTCGGCAACCTGCTTGAGCAGACTCTGGCACCGACACTCGGCGCCCGCACCTACCCCCGCATCAACCTGCGCGAGGAAAAAGAGCACTATCTCGTCGAAGCCCTTATTCCCGGCATCGACCCCAAGGAGCTGGAGATGACGGTCCTCAAGGGGGTTTTGACCCTCTCCGGCGAGCGCAGCCAGAAACAGGAAAAGGAAGTCACCTGGCACCGCCGCGAACGCAACACCGGCAAGTTCATGCGGGCCATCGACATCCCGGCCGAAATCGATGTGGACCAGGTCAAGGCCGACTACAGCAACGGCCTGCTCACGGTGACCCTTCCCAAGGCCGCCAGCGAGCGTCCCAAGCGCATCGAAATCAACGCCGCCTGACACGACGCTGTGAAAACGATTTGAAACCTCGTATTGAAACGATTTGACCATAAGGAGCAAGACCATGAAAAACAGCGAACCGACCGTTAAAAAAGACGCCGGCCTGCAAACCCGCGAGAAAAACCGGACGATGGTCTCCCCCTCCGTCGATATCTTCGAAGACAACAACATGCTGACCCTGGTCGCCGATCTTCCCGGAGTCACCCGGGACAACATGGAACTGGGAATCGACAAAAACATCCTGACCATTCAGGGGCAGGTCAGCCGGGTGGCAGAAGGCAACCCGCTGTACCGCGAGTTCGGGGACATGGGCTATCATCGCCGCTTCAACCTGCCGGACAACCTGGAACTCGACCAGACCCGCGCTGAGCTCAAAGACGGTGTACTGACCCTGAGCTTTCCCAAGGCGGCCGCCGCCAAACCCCGCCGCATCGAAGTCACCGTTCACTAAGGTTCAGGTTCACTCCGACAGCCTCCTGACGCCGACTGACAGGGCCGGATGAAAGATCCGGCCCTGTGCTCGGTTCCGACACTCGGATCGTTCATTGCTATACTTTGACCTGAATCCGTAAGGTCACCGCTCAACACCCCAGCCCAGAGGATACGCTATGGATATCAACAAAATGACCATCAAAACCCAGGAAGCCCTTCAGGCGGCCCAGACCCGGGCGGTCAAAATGGGGCATGTGGAAGTCGATGGGGAACACCTTCTGGACGCTCTCCTTGAGCCGCCCGACGGGCTGGTGCCACGCCTGTTCACCAAACTGGAGGTTCCGCTCGAGGGCTTCAAACGGGCCCTGAAACGGGAACTGGAGAAACGCCCCAGTGTCTCCGGGGGCGGTACCGAAGCGGGGAAAATCTACGTGACCCAACGGTTCAACCGCCTGATGGTCAAGGCCGAAGCCGAGGCGCGCCATCTCAAGGACGAGTTCATCAGCGTCGAGCATCTGCTGCTGGCCCTGGTCGATGAGGGCAAAGAGACCGCCGCCGGGCGCCTCTTCAGCGAGTTCAAGCTCGACCGCAACCGCCTGCTGCAGGCCCTGAACGAAATCCGCGGCCACCAGCGTGTAACCAGTCCCGAGCCGGAAGAGACCTACGAGGCCCTGGAGAAGTACGGCATCGATTTGGTCAAGGCGGTGCAGCAGGGGAAGCTCGATCCGGTGATCGGCCGCGACAGCGAGATTCGCCGGGTCATCCGCATTCTTTCGCGCAAGACCAAGAACAACCCGGTGCTGATCGGCGAGCCGGGGGTGGGCAAGACCGCCATCGTCGAGGGGCTGGCGCACCGCATCGTGCGCGGCGACGTCCCCGAGGGGCTCAAGGAGAAGACCATCTTCTCCCTCGACATGGGCGCGCTGGTGGCCGGTGCCAAGTACCGGGGGGAATTCGAGGAGCGGCTCAAAGCGGTTTTAACCGAAATACGCCAGAGCGAGGGACGCATTTTGCTCTTCATCGACGAGCTGCACACCATCGTCGGCGCCGGCAAGGCCGAAGGGGCGATCGATGCCGGCAACATGCTCAAGCCGATGCTGGCCCGTGGCGAACTGCACTGCCTGGGAGCGACCACCCTCGACGAATACCGCCAGTATATCGAAAAGGACGCCGCCCTGGAGCGCCGCTTTCAGCCGATACTGGTCGATCAGCCGACGGTGGAGGACACCATCAGCATCCTGCGCGGGCTCAAGGAACGCTATGAAGTGCACCACGGGGTGCGCATCCACGACAACGCCCTGGTCGCCGCAGCCAGCCTCTCCGACCGCTATATCGGCGACCGTTTCCTCCCCGACAAGGCCATCGACCTGATCGATGAGGCCTGCGCCATGATTCGCACCGAGATCGACTCGATGCCGCAGGAACTCGACGAAGTGACCCGGCGGGTGATGCAGCTGGAGATCGAGGAAGCCGCCCTGAAAAAGGAAACCGACAGCGCCAGCCGCGACCGGCTGCAGAACCTGCGCCGCGAACTCTCCGGGCTCAAGGAGCAGGCCGCCACCCTGCAGGCCCAGTGGAATAGTGAAAAGGGGTCGATCAAGCAGGTGCAGACCCTGCGTGAGGAGATCGAACAAACCCGCCAGGAAATTGACCAGGCCGAACGGAATTATGACCTCAACCGGGCCGCCGAACTCAAGCACGGAACCCTGCCTCAGCTTGAACGCCAGCTGGGGGAGCAGGAGTCGGCCTTAACCGGAGCCGAGGAAGAACCACGCATGCTGCGTGAGGAGGTGACCGAAGAAGAGATTGCCGACATCATTTCGCGCTGGACCGGAATCCCGGTGACCCGCCTGGTCGAAGGCGAACGGGACAAGCTCCTCAAGCTCGACCAGATCCTCCACCAGCGGGTCATCGGACAAGACGAGGCGGTGCAGCTGGTCGCCGACGCGGTGATCCGCGCCCGCGCCGGCATCAAGGACCCGCGCCGTCCCATCGGCTCCTTCGTCTTTCTCGGCCCCACCGGGGTCGGCAAGACCGAGCTGGCCCGAACCCTGGCCGAAGCCCTGTTCGACAGCGAAGAGAACATGGTGCGCATCGACATGTCCGAGTACATGGAAAAGCATGCGGTCAGCCGCCTGATCGGCGCCCCCCCCGGCTACATCGGCTACGAAGAAGGGGGACAGCTCACCGAAGCGGTGCGCCGCAAGCCGTACTCGGTGATTTTGTTCGACGAAATCGAAAAGGCGCACCACGACGTCTTCAACATTTTGCTGCAGGTCCTTGATGACGGCCGGATCACCGATTCCCAGGGACGCACCGTAGACTTCAAAAACACCGTGATCATCATGACCTCGAACATCGGCTCCCAGTACCTGCTCGAAGGGATGGGCGAGGACGGCCAAATCACCGAGGGCGCACGTCAAAAAGTGATGGCCGAACTGCGCGGACATTTCCGCCCCGAATTTCTCAACCGGGTCGATGATGTGGTTCTATTCAAAATTTTGACTCTGGAAGAGATCACCAGCATCGTGAACCTGCTGGTGCAGGATTTGCGCAAGCGCCTGAAAGACCGCCGCATTGCTCTCGAGCTCACCCCGGCGGCCCTCGAACTGGTGGCCCGGAAGGCCTACGATCCCGTCTATGGGGCCAGGCCCCTCAAGCGCTACCTGCAGCACCAGCTCGAAACCCGCCTCGGGCGGGCCCTGATTGCCGGCGACATTCTCGAAGGGGCCACGATCACCATCGATGCGCAAAACGGTGATTTGACGGTTTCCCACACCAATCCGCCCCCCGGGGAGTCGGCATAAACGAAAATGACCGAAAACGCACAACCGTTTTGAGCCGCCCCCAAGGCGGAAAACCCCGTCAAATGGGCGCTCCCGAAGGGACGCCCATTTGTTTTCTGGATAAACACAACGTAACTGCCCGCACCTGGCAAACTTTTTGCTTCTTATCGAGATACGCAAGACGGTATCCAGATTTGGGAGTAAAAAAACCATGGCACCAAGAAAACGTTTCGGCGAAATCCTGATAGAAGCCAAAGTCGTCACCGAGTCGGCTTTGCACCTGGCCCTTGAGCGCCAGAAAGGGAGCGGCAAGCGCCTTGGACAGGTCCTCGAGGAACTGGGGATCGTTTCCGAAAAGGATACCGCCGTGGCCCTGGCGCGCCAGTTCGGGTTTCGTACGGTACAGAACCTGGCCAAATACAGCTTTCCGGGAGATATCCTCGAAATCCTCGACAGCGAAACGGCCCTGAAGAAGAATGTCTTCCCCCTAAAGCGCGACCAGAAACAACTCTTCCTCGCCATGGTCAACCCGCTCGACATGCAGACCATTGACGAGATTTCCTTTAGCACCGGGCTCAGCATCACCCCCTGCGTCACCACCCCCGGAGAAATCCAGGCCGCGGTCCACCAGCATTACCTCGGCGGCCGGCCCGGCCCCTGCGAGGAGGAGACCAATTGGTGGACGGTTCTGGTCGTCGAAGACCAGGAGATGGTTCGCTCGACGATCATAGCCACCCTGCAGCGGGAGGGATACAACACCCTCGAGGCGGACAACGGCACCGATGGCCTGAAGCTCGCCTACCAGCACCATCCGCACCTGATCATTACCGATACGGTGATGCCGAGAATGGACGGATTCGAGATGTTCCGCGCCCTCAAGGCCAGTTCCCATGCCAGCAATATCCCCGTTATCGCCCTTTCCTCCCGCTCCACACCCGAGGAAGAGGCCAAGCTCCTCGATGCCGGCTACTTCGACTTTGTCCCCAAACCGATCAACCCCATTCGGCTCGGCGCCAGGGTGCGCAGGGCCCTTAGAACCACCTACGGAACCGACGGACCACCGCCCCGGTAACCCGTCAGCACCAGTCACAACGAGGCGGAAAAGATTGATTTTTTCAACCATCTGGATATAATAGGACAAAAAGGGTCATGTTTTATCCGGTGATAAAACCAACGGAAGGGAGAACGTTATGCGTATCGATATTCTTGGCAAACCGGAAAGTGGCCAGCGCTGTGAACGAACCCTGGAAAATGTACGGCGGGCCCTGGAACAGACCGGCGTCGAGGCCGAGGTTCACCTTTACAGGGACCGGCGCAAAATGATCGACTACCGCGTCTACGTTTCACCGGCGCTGATCATCGACGACAGCGTGCGGGTCGCCGGACGGATTCCCGAGGTCGATGAAATCATCAGCTTTATCTCCGAGCGCCCCCGCTATCAGAAGCGTGTCAAGCAGGTGGCCTGAGCCGATAGCCACGCCTGCGGATGGCCGGGAGTGTGACCTTCCGGGACCAAGTGCTTGTGTGCGCTGTTCTCCCCTTTTAAGCCCGAAGTTCTGAAATTATGGCCACCATCCTACTCGTCGACGACGTCAAACTCTTTATAGAGCTTGAGAAGTCATTCCTCGAAGACGCCGGCCACCAGGTTGTCACGGCGTCGTCAGGCGAGGAAGCGATGGGCCTGCTGGACGAAACCGACCCGGCCCTGATGCTGGTCGACCTTTATATGCAAGGGATCGACGGCGGTGAGCTTTGCCGTCGGCTGCGCAACACCCCACGCTGGAAAAACCTACCGATTATCATCGTGACCTCCGCAGGCAAGGACGAGGAAGTGCGCAAATGCCTCGATGCCGGCTGCGATGACTACATCACCAAACCGATCCAGAAAAACGTTTTGGTCGAAAAGGTGCAGCGCCTCCTCGGCGCAGTCCGAGCCCGCACCGCACAGCGAAAGCAGGTTTGTCTCAAGGTCCATGTCCGCAGCGAAAAAGAGGCCTTCGAAGCCACGGCGCGGGACCTTTCCCGCAATGGCATCTTTGTCAGCTGCGACACCCGCATGCCCCCCGGCACCCACGTCAAGCTGACGTTGATCCTGGAGCAGGGACGCAAGCTGACGGTTCTGGGCAAGGTCAAGCGGCTCAAGGACGGCCCCGACGGCGGCATGGGAATCTATTTCATCCGACCGGAAGAACAGGGGCAGAAGGTTCTCGACGACCTGCTCAAGGCCGACCCGGCGGCCCCCCTGGCCGACCCGGACGTTGCGGAAGAAGAAACGGTCTACCCCCGACTCGGCGATCTGCAAGACGAAAATGCGGCCCTGCGGTCGGACAACCAGGCGCTGCTTCGGCGCATCGCCGAACTCGAGGACGAAAACCAGGAATTCGCTCAGCGCATCGTGACCAGTGAGGAAGTGAACAACAACCTCACCAACCTCTACATCGCCTCGTCCCGGCTCCACTCCGTTCTGAATCGCTCAGAGGTAATCACCATCATTCAGGAAGTCGCCATCAACCTGGTGGGAGCAGAGAAGTTCGCCCTGCTCCTTTTCGACAAGGATAGCGGGAGCTACCGCTTCGAATCCGGGGAGGGGTTTGAAGAGAAGGAGTTCGCCCCGGTTGAACCCGGAGCGGGACTGCTCGGCAGGGTGATCGCACAACGCGACCATTTTTTTCAGGACGGCCCGTTCGTGGAAGGGTCGGACGATCCGCAGGCTCCGCTGGCCGCCGTTCCCCTGTGCATCGACGACGACTGCATCGGCCTGCTCTCGATCTATCGCCTGTTCGTACACAAGGAGCAGTTCGAGCCGATCGACTACCAGCTCTTTTCGATGATGGCCGAACAGGCCGCCACCGCCCTCTTCACCTCGACCCTTTACGAGGCCTCCGAGCGCAAGCGCCAGACCTACCAGGGTTTTGTGGAACTGCTGCTCAACTAGCTTTCATCCAGAGTTTCCGGATGGGAACCAACTAGTTTTCATTCTGCAGACCAACCCGTACCGTCCAAAGATTCCGAAGCCCCCCTTGAAACCTTGTCACGCCGGGACAATCAGCCCCTCGGCGAGGGCGAACCGCACGATCTCCTCCCCCGCGCGGCGCGGGACGCTGCCGCCGTAACTCTCGCAGGCGCTGCGCTGCTGTTCACACCCCCGCAGCAGGGTTAAGAAGTCCTCCTCCAGCGATTCGCACATCACCTCTTCGCCGCGCCGGAAAAAGACCGCGACCGAACCGACCGGGCGGAACATCTCCGCCAACTGCTCTAGCTCAGCCTCCCCCATCTCCAGCAGGTCGAGAATTTCATAGGAAAAGGGCACCAGACTCACCCCGGGCGCCAGCGCCAGGGGGACCGACCAGGGGTCGAGCCCCTCAAGGGCTTCCGGCGCAGGGGGCAGCGCTTCGATACCGAGGAGGGTTTCGGCGTACTGAAAGTGGTACCTCAGCAGATCGCGGGCGGCCGGCAGCAGCTTCTGCCGCCCCTGCTCCCCGAGCAGATGCTCCATGTACCCGGTCTGAAGAACCAGGGCATCGGCCGCCTGCCAGCTTTCGGCATGGCCAAACCGCTCCGGGGGGATCCCCTTTTCCGCCAGGGCCCAGCGGGCAAAGCCTTCGAGAAACACCGAAGGCGTCATGCCGACCGCCCTGAGCAGGGCACCGAAAAACGCCACCGACCGGCCGGTGTTGTAAAAGAGGTCCGCCGCGGCGGCAAGCTGCCGGCTCTGCTGCAGCTCGGCCCGACTCCAGCTCTGGCTCTCGATGATTTCATAGGGGGGCGAAGCCATGGCCTTCAGACCGTAGCTGTCCCGGTTGGCATAAAGCTCGGTTCCGGGCAGGACCGCCAGGGGAAAGAGGTCGAGATGGTTGGGGGCCAGAGAAAGGGCGAGATCGAGGCTTTTGCGGAACCCCGCGAGGTTATCTCCCGGCAGCCCGTAGATCAGGTCGATGCCGTAGGTCAGGCCGGCATGGGCCAGCTGGCGAATGCGCCGGGAGAACTGGTCCGGGTCGAGACTGCGGTGAATGTGGCGCAGCACCTCCGGGTGGGCCGACTGCAGCCCGATCTGAATCGAGCAGGAGATTTGAGACAGCAGGTGGGCGGTCTCCTTGTCGAGGAAATCGGCCTTGGCCTCAAGGTGGAAATGGATGAAGGGAGCCTTGCGGGCCAGCAGACGCAGCAGTTCCTTGCCGCGCTCCGGGGGATAATTGAAGGTCGAGTCGAGCACCCAGATCTGGGCCACTCCGGCAGCGGCAAAGAGCTCGAGCTCTTTGGCCAGGCGCTCCATCGGCAGCGGCCGGACGCCGCGGCTGCCGCGGGCATCGAAACAGAAATCGCAGCTGAACGGGCACCCGCGCGAGGTTTCCCACAATACCCCGCCGCCCTCCTGCGGCACCAGGGTGCCGGTCAGCCAGGGCGAAGGAAAATCGTCCAGATCCGCTGCAGGGGGCCGGCTGCCCGCCGAACGGACGCCGTCGGGCATCGCCACCGTCAATCCGGGTATCGGGGCAAGCGCCTCACCCCGCGCCAGGGCCTGCACCAGCTGGCTGAAGGTGGCTTCCCCTTCGCCGCGCACCACCGCATCGAATCCCCCCTCGCCAAGCACGTTTGCAGGGTCGGCGTAGGCCTCGGGCCCTCCGGCCACCAGGGTCAGCTCCGGGCGCTGTGCCCTGAGCTTGCCACAGAGCTCCATCACCCGGTCGCGATTCCACACGTAAAGAGAAAAGGCCACCAGGTCCGGCGCGTGGCCAAGGATCGCTTCGACCATCTGGTCCGTTTCCTGCTCCAGAAAAAGGTCAAGGATACGGGCCTTCTGGCGCAGCGGCTGCGGCAGGGCCGCTGCCAGGCAGCCAGCGGCCAGGGGAACCGACTGGGGAGAATGGCGGACATGCAGGGTGGGGAGGACAACGTTCATCGGCCGGCTTCCTTCAAAGGCGCCCCGGCGCGAGGCGCTGCGGGGACGGGATGGCCCGCGCCCCAGGAGCTGGGCAACCCGGGTGCAAGCGGCTTCAGACGACCGATTCCACCCCGGGCAGGGGGGAGAGGCGGTCGGTCGAGGTCTTGATGCCGTGCCGTTCGAAAACGGGACGGAAAGTGTCGTAGCGGTCTTTGAGCAGGGACTGGGTCAGCTGATAGCCGTAATTCATCACATGGTGGCGGGCCGCGTTGCTCATGGGACTCTGGAAAAACAGGAGCGACTCGTCCTGCCCGGGCTCGATCAGCAGCACGTCGACCTCGGGGTGATCGCGGCGGAACAGCTCGAGGGCCAGGTCGAACTTTTCCTTGTTCTCGATCCGGCGCGACTGCTCCCAGGCGAAGGAGATCCCGAGCTCGGCGATGCTTGAGCATTTGCCCGACGACAGGGAGGGGAGGCAGCTGTGCTCGAGATCGTTGTTCATGGGAACCCGCGGGTTGACGATCACGATCAGGTCGGCGCCGGCCTTCACGGCGATATCGAGATGACTCACCCGGCCCACCGACCCGTCCACGTAATGACTGCCGCTAATCGGATAGGGGCGAAAAAAATAGGGGATGGCGCAGGAGGCGGTAATCGCCTTGCAGATATGCATGTCCCTGAACCCCTCGGAGCCGAAGACCACCCGCTCGCCGCGGTCGATATCGTAGGCGGGGATGTAGAGTTCGGTATCGAGCAGGTTGAAGCTGTCGAGCACCCCTTCCTTTTGAAACGCCTGGCAGAGGTATTGGGACATCGGCTCCAGAGAGAAGAGCCCGGCCGGAAACTGCTCCTGCAGGATATGAAAAAAATCGCTGAAATAGGTCCAGCGGTTATGCCGGTAACTGCGATAGATTTTCAGCAGGTTGCCCATCACCTGCCAGCAGGAAGCCAGGATCTGCCTCTTTTCGAGACGGTAGATGTCGCTGCGCGTCCAGTTGAAAACCGAACTTTCGTCGTTGGCAATGGTCCGAAAGAGATCGGCGGGAGCGATCTTGTTGGCCACCAGGGTGGCAATCACCGAGCCGGCGCTGATGCCGACATAGAGGTCGAAGCGGCGGCAGGAAAAACCGGGCCGGAAAAGGCGATCGAGAGCGGTCAGGCAACCGATCTCGTACGCCGCCCCCATGATTCCCCCACCGGCAAGAATCAGGGCTTTTTTACCTTTTCTCCGGCCCATCCTTCCCCTCTATTTCTTGGCGCGCACCTTGATTTTCGGTTTGCCGTCTTCGGTGACGACCCGGAACTCGACCTCACGGTCGCCGAACTTCTCGCGGATCTTGTCGCGCTGACGCTCGAGGAAAGCAGCGACCTGGTCCCTGCCCGGCGCCGCGCCTTCGGCATTGCACGCCTTGCGTGCATCGAGCAGCTCACGATAAACGACATCGGTCGCATCGCCTGGGGGCGGGGAGGGCGCATCGAGCGGGGGACGGGAAAGTTTGGCAACCTGGCGGTCGTAGCGCCCTTCATCGATAAGACGCAGAATCCGGTCCCAGTAGGTGTTGTAACTGTGAAAACGGCTGGCGAGGGTCTGGTACCTGAACCTCAGGTCGGTCTGGATAATACGGCGGTTGACGAACCGGCGCAGGCGCTTGGCAACGGCCTCGCGCTTTTTGATCGGTTCGCGCTTTTCAATGCCGGCAAAATACTGCTCGAAAAGGATCGTCAGTTCCTTGATCTCCTGCTCGATCTCGGCCAACTCCCTCCCGATAGTACCGCGTTCATCCATAAAAACCCTCCAATACCGGGACTATACTGAACTTACCCCCCCTTTGCAAAGAATAAAGTTGCCCAGCCCTCGCGCCGGGGGCATAGTTCTTGACTCCCCCTGCCCTTTCCGCGATAATTACCTATTTTTCTAAAAGTACCGTCCACAGGAGGGAATATGAGCAAACAGCCTCTCGCTGCAGTCATTCTCGCTGCCGGTCGCGGAACACGGATGAAATCGGAACTCCCCAAAGTACTTCATCCCGTTGCCGGCCTGCCGATGGTCAAATATCCCGTAGGCCTCGGCCAAAACCTCGGCTGCGCCCCGACCGTTCTGGTGGTCGGCCACGGCGCCGAAGCCGTTCAAGAAACCCTGGCCGAATGCGATACGACCTTCGCCCTGCAGAAAGAACAGCTCGGCACCGGACACGCGCTCCTTTGCGCCGAGGATGCGCTGAAAGACTTCCAGGGCACCCTCCTCCTTTTATGCGGCGACGTGCCGCTGCTGACCAAAGAAACCCTCGATAAACTTCTGGCCTACCACGCCCTCCAGCAGGCGGCGGTCACCGTACTGACCGCCGAGATGGTGAATCCCCACGGTTACGGCCGCATCGTCCGCGACGGCGAGTCGGTGCTGCGTATCGTCGAGGAAAAAGACGCCTCGGCCAACGAGAAAACCATCCGCGAAATCAATACCGGCATCTATGCCTTCGAGGCCCCGCTGGTCTTCGACGCCCTGCGTTCCATCGGCAAGGACAACGCCCAGGGGGAATACTATCTCACCGATGTGCTCGAAATCGTCCGTTCCCAGGGGCGCAAGGTCTGTGCCCTGGTTGCCGGCGCGGTCGAGGAGAGCATGGGAATCAACGACCGGGTGCAACTCGCCGAAGCCGGCCGCATCATGCGCCGCCGCATCAACGAAGGACACATGCGCGCCGGGGTCACCCTGGTCGACCCCGAGACGACCTACATCGAGCCGAGCGTTGAAGTCGGCGCCGACACCCTGATTCATCCCGGTGTGCACCTGCGCGGCGCCACCCGCATCGCCAGCGGCTGCCTCATCGAGCCGGGGGTGGTGGTCACCGACTGCAGCATCGGCGAAGGCGCCCACCTCAAGGCCAGCTCGGTCCTTGCCGAATCGACCCTGGGCCCCAAGTGCGCCATCGGTCCGATGGCGCACCTGCGCCCCGGCACCGTGCTGGCAGGCAGCAACAAGCTCGGCAACTTCGTCGAAACCAAAAAGGCGGTGCTGGCCGAAAAGGCCCAGGCAAGCCACCTCACCTATATCGGCGACGCCGAGGTGGGCCGCAACGTCAACATCGGCTGCGGCACCATCACCTGCAACTACGACGGCGTCAATAAGTACAAGACCATCATCGAAGACGACGTCTTCGTCGGCAGCGACACCCAGTTCATCGCTCCGGTGCGCATCGGCCGAAACAGCCTGATCGCCGCCGGATCGACCATCACCAAGGACGTCCCCCCCGACTCCCTGGCCCTGTCGCGGACCCCGCAAAAAATCAAAGAGGGGTGGCGACTCAGGAAGAAGAAGGACAGTGGACAGTGAGCAGCGGACAGGCAAGTTGGCCCCTGCTTCTCATATAGCTTTTAACTGATCACTGATCACTCATCAACTGGCCACCAGAGGTTTTAAAATGTGCGGAATTGTTGGATATATCGGCTTTCAGGAAGCCACCCCCATCGTCATTGACGGGCTCAGACGCCTCGAATACCGGGGATACGACTCGGCCGGGGTGGCCACCCACCATAACGGCTCCATCGAGATACGCAGGGCCGAGGGCAAACTGATGAACCTCGAAGGGGTTTTAAGAGACAACCCCTTGAAGGGGTGCTGCGGCATCGGCCACACCCGCTGGGCCACCCACGGCCGCCCTTCGGAGACCAACGCCCACCCCCATTACGCCGGCGGTATCGTGGTGGTGCACAACGGCATTATCGAAAACTACCTGGCGCTTAAGGAAAGGCTGCGCGGTCAGGGGCACAACTTCAGCTCGGAAACCGACACCGAGATCATCGCCCACCTGGTCGAACAACATTACAAGGAGACGAGCGACTTCGTCACCGCGGTGCGCAAGGCCCTGTCCGAGGTCCGCGGCGCCTACGCCGTCGCCGTCCTCTGCGAGCAGGAGCCGAGCAAGATGGTGGCCGCCAAACTCGGTTCGCCGCTAGTGGTCGGCCAGGGGAAGGGGGAGCACTTCGTCGCCTCCGATATCCCCGCCATGCTCTCCCACACCCGGGAAATGATCTTCCTTGAAGACGGGGAAATGGTCGTCTTCACCGCCGAGAGCATGGAGGTCACCGACCTGGTAGGCAACCCCGTCGAGAAGACGGCCAAAACGATCACCTGGAGCCCCTTGATGGCCGAAAGGGGGGGGTACAAACACTTCATGCTCAAGGAAATCTACGAGCAACCCCGGGCCATTGCCGACACACTGGCCGGTCGCCTGGTCGAGGATGAAGGGGACATCTACCTCGAAGATCTCAATTTGAATGATCAGCAACTTCAGTCGCTGGAAAAAATATTCATCGTTGCCTGCGGCACCTCCTGGCACGCCGGGCTGGTCGGCAAGTTCATGATCGAAAAGCACTGCCGCATTCCGGTCGAAGTCGATATCGCCAGCGAGTTCCGCTACCGCGACCCGATCGTCGGCGCCAACACCCTGACCCTGCTGATCAGCCAGAGCGGCGAAACCGCCGACACTCTGGCCGCACTGCGCGAGGCCAAAGGCAAAGGGGGCCGGGTGGTCTCGATCTGCAATGTGGTCGAATCGTCGATTCCCCGCGAGTGCCACGGGGTCATCTTCACCCATGCCGGCACGGAAATCGGCGTCGCCTCGAACAAG
>CALZIC010000027.1 GCA_945787285.1 uncultured Desulfuromonadales bacterium | reverse complement strand
GGAGCTGGCGACAGGAATCGAACCCGCAACCTGCTGATTACAAGTCAGCTGCTCTACCTATTGAGCTACGCCAGCAACGGAGGCGAGTTATACACCAGCGCTTTTCAAATTGCAAGCTTTTTCTCAACCCTTTTTTCACACCGTTTTGCCGTTTTGGATGCGCGTCAACGGAGCGAACTTATATTTTATTTACTCGGGCCTGTCAACACTATTTCACCATTTGCGCATTTTTTTTAAAAATAGTGACGCCCTGGCATCGAACCCTCGCCGTCACTCAACCCTTCAAACGCCGCCTGACCACTTCAAACATGGCCACCGCAGCGGCAACCGAGGCATTGAGAGAAGAGACTTCGCCGTGCATCGGAATGCCGACAAGCACATCGCAGTGCTTACGGACATTCTGGCGCAAGCCGCTCCCTTCACTACCGACCACCAGCACCAGGTTTCCCTCGAGACCGGCATCATACAGGGGGACCGACCCCTCGTCGCCGGCCAACCCGAAGGTCCAGAATCCCTCTTTCTTCAGATCGTCAAGGGTTCGCGAGAGGTTGGTCACCTGGCAGAGGGGCAGATGGGCCAGGGCCCCCGCCGCCGCCTTGTCGACCACCGGGGTGACCGGGCAGGCCCGGTCGCGAACGGTAATGACCCCATGACAACCGGCCGACTCGGCACTACGGATAATAGCACCGACATTATGCGGGTCGGTCAGGCCGTCCAGGGCGATAAAGAATCCGGGCGCCCCAGAATCACGCCACCTTTTCAGCAGATCGTCGAAATCGGCATAGTCAAAGGCTTCGACCTTGAGGACAACCCCCTGGTGATGGGCATGGCCGACCATGCGGTCAAGGTCCTGGCGATCGCGCTGGCGCACCGGAACCCCGTTTTCCTGCGCTGCCTTGATCACCTGCTCGAGCCTGGCCGAACGGTGGCCTCGGGCGGCATAAAGCTCGATAGGCGGTCGCAGGCTTCCACTCAAGGCCTCGCTGACCGGATTGACCCCATAGACAAAATCGCTCATCGGCGGCCCCCCAGGGCCGCGGCCATCTCGTCGAGAATGCGCCCTGCGGCATCGACCGGGTCCTTGGCTGCGGAAATCGGGCGGCCGATGACCAGGTAGTCGGCCCCTGCGGCAATGGCATCGGCGGGGGTCATCACCCGCTTCTGGTCATCGAGGGAGGCGAACGCGGGGCGCACCCCGGGGGTCACCACCACAAAATCGTCACCGCAGGCCTGTCGAATCAGATCGACTTCCCTGGCCGAGGCCACCACGCCATCCATGCCCGCCTCCTTGGCCAGCCTGGCCAGCTGCGGGACCATCTCGGCAACCGGCCTCTCGATGCCGACTTCGCGCAGGGTCTCTTCGCTGGAAGAGGTCAGGATGGTTACGGCCAGAAGCAGCGGACGATCGGCGTGACCGCGGGGGAAGGCGGCATCGACCTGCTCGACGGTGGTTTTCATCATTGCCCGTCCACCTAAGGCGTGGACGTTGAAAATCTTCACCCCGAGACGGCTCGCCTCAACGCCGGCCATGGCGACCGTATTGGGGATATCGTGGTACTTGAGATCGAGAAAGACCTCGCCCCCTTCAGCCCGGATCATTCGCACCACATCCGGCCCGCAGCGGGTAAAAAGCTGCTTACCGACCTTGAACATGCCAACCTTGTCATGCAGCAGCTTGACCCACTTCTCGGCATCCTCGAAGCAATCGACGTCCAGCGCAAAAATCAGCCGCTCTCTGGCTGCGTTTATCATTATTTCCTCCCGATCATATTCTTTACCCGGCGTCCGACCTCCTGGACCCGGCGCACCAATTCCGTCGACTCGGCCTCGGGCAGTTCACGGCGGGCCACGCCGCATTCCATGAACAACAGCTCGCCCAATGCCTCGCTCAGAAGCCTTTCCTTGTCCCCTTCTTCGAGCCCGGCCAGGTTGGCGATCACCCGCGCGCCGTCGATACTGCCGTCATCTCGCACCGAAACCTCGCGAAAGACAAAGGAATAGGGCTGGGGCAGATCGCGGACGAAGCACTGCACCTCCTGGCGGAACTCCGGGTCTTTCTCCTGCACCCGGCGGCAGATGCCGACCAGAGCACTGTTGAAGACCGCAACGACCTCTCCGAGCGCCCCTTCCAGGGTGGTCGCCACCGGCTCTTCCATCAACACGGCCTTTTTTTCCAGCAACAGGTGAATCTGGCGCAAGCCGTCGTAGTCCCCCTGGCCGAAGCGGGTCAGAAGCTGGCGCACGCTCCCCCCCCCGTTATCGATGAGACCGAGGAGCTTCTGGGCCCCGTCCGGAAGCCCCGCGACCTCCCGCCCCGAGCGAACCGGGACATGATCGAGGGACAGGATGCGGCGCATGAAAAAGGCCCTCTCGTCGACCCGGCGCAACCCTTCCATGATCAGATTCTGGGTACTCATCGAAAGCCGGACGATCTGCTCGCTCTCCAGAGGCCGGGCCACGAAGGAGTAACTCCCCTGGTGGACCGTGAAGAGGTTGTAGATGATCGTTTCGGCCTGGTGCCGCGAGGCATGCCAGAGGTCCTTTGCGGAAAGGATCTCCTTTTCGACCATGATCTTTCCGACCGAGCCGCGGGCGTCGGAAATGGGCCTCAGGCGATGAAGGGTCTTGCGGTCGACCTTGCCGAGGGTATAGAGAATTTCCCCGATCTCTTCTTCGGGAAAGGTGGTGGCGGCAAAGACGATCTCCCCCTGTTCGAAGAAGAGCTCCTTTTCGCCGCCCATCAGGTGGAAACTGAGGACCCCCGTTTTGCGGAACATATTGAAGAAGGAGAGAAGATCGGGGATACCGATTTCCCCCAACTGTCCCGCCATTACCAGTTCGGCACCCTTTTCCTCGGTGGTCACAAGAAGGTGCCGGGGAGAATGGGAGGTCACCTGTAAAGGGCGGCGGCCCAGTTCCTTTACCACCTGATGGGGCAAAGAGATCCGGCCGCCGCTGTCAATGGTCACGTTGCTCATCGATTCCGCCTGTCCGTTGAGATGCGCGGGGCTGGGACGCAGGTCAGCCGGCCAGTTGCCGGCGAACCTCCTTGACGACAACCGATGCGACTTCGGCGACCGGCACCAGGGTCTTTTCGCCGCTGCGCCGCTGCTGAAGCTCGAGGGCCCCCTCTTTGACCCCGCGGGAACCGACGGTCACCCGCAGGGGAATGCCGATCAGGTCGGCATCCTTGAACTTGCTCCCCGGGCGCTCGTCCCGGTCGTCCAAAAGGACCTCGATCCCCTGCTCAACCAGGTCGCGATAGAGCGCTTCGGCCGTTTCACGAACCGCATCGTCGTTGGGGTTGACCATGGTGACCAGCACCTGGAAAGGCGCGATCGGCATGGGGAAGATAATTCCGTTGGCATCGTGGTTCTGCTCGATGGCGGCTGCCACGGTGCGGCCGACGCCGATACCGTAGCACCCCATGAACAGGACCTGATCCTTGCCCTGTTCGTTGAGGACGGTCGCCCCCAGGGCCTCGGAATACTTGGTGCCGAGCTTGAAAACGTGTCCGACCTCGATACCCCGCCAGACTTCGAGCTTGCCGCTGCAGCGGGGGCAGGCATCGCCCGCCACCGCCTCACGCAGATCGGCGAAGGACTCCACGCTGAAATCCCGATCGAGATTGACCCCGAGCAGATGGGCATCCTTCTTGTTGGCGCCGGCAACAAAGTCGGCCATCCCCCGCACTTCGAGATCCGCCAGGATACGCAGATCCAACCCGACCGGTCCGGCAAAGCCGCTCGGGGCCCCGGTGACCTTGGCCACCGTCTCCTCCGGGGCCAGTTCGACCTCATTGCAGCCGAGCAGACGGCAGAGCTTAATGTCGTTGAGTTCGCGGTCGCCGCGGAGCAGAACGGCCACATGCTCTCCGGCGTCGGTGCGCAGGATCAGGGTCTTGACCAGCCGGTCAGGGGTCATTTTGAGAAACTCGGCGACCTCCTCGATGGTCTTTCGCTCGGGGGTTTCCACCTCGGCCATCTCCTGCCCGGGCGCTGGGGTGGAGGCTCCCGCATCGCGAATCTCGGCCTTTTCGACGTTGGCGGCATACTCGCAGCTGTCGCAGGAGACGATGGCGTCCTCGCCCGAATCGGCCAGCACCATGAACTCATGGGAAGAGCTGCCGCCGATATTGCCGGTGTCGGCTTCGACGGCTCGGAACTTGAGCCCGCAGCGCTCAAAGATGCTCCGGTAGGCCTGGTACATCTTGTCGTAGGCGAGATCGGCGCCGGCCTCGTCGGCATCGAAGGAGTAGGCATCCTTCATGATGAATTCACGCCCGCGCATGAGCCCGAAGCGGGGACGGATTTCATCGCGGAACTTGGACTGTACCTGGTAGAGGTTGAGGGGGAGCTGCCGGTAGGAGCGAACCTCGCGGCGCACCACGTCGGTAATCACCTCTTCGTGGGTCGGTCCGAGGCAGAATTCGCCTGACTTGCGGTCCTTGATGCGCAACAGTTCCTTGCCGTACTGCTCCCAGCGCCCCGACTCCTTCCACAGATCAGCCGGGACAACCATCGGCATCAGCAGCTCGATGGCGCCGGCCCGGTTCATCTCCTCGCGGACAATCTGTTCGACCTTGCGGATCGAGCGCAAACCGAACGGCAGGTAGCTGTAGATACCGGATGCGACCTTGCGGATCATGCCGGCCCTTATCATCAGCTGGTGACTGATCACTTCGGCATCGGCGGGGGTCTCTTTGACGGTGGAGAGCAGGTACTGGGAATAACGCATGGACAAACCCCTATGGAAAATCGTTGACTATATTTATATAGGCACCAACGGAAAAAGCCTCGAGGAGGCTAATGTGACTGAAAACTAGCGTATTTCAATGGCAATTGCAAGCCCAATGACAGGCCGCTCAATTGCGTCATAGACAAGGGGGGGCCATATGTTTTAACGTACTTGAATGACGTGATTCGGCGTCGGGCCTGCATTTCCCCAAAGGATAAAAACCATGGAAGAACTCCTCACCCCGAACAACTTCAGCCACCAGGTCGCCGCCGGCTCCCCGCTGGTCTACATCTGCACCGACAACGAAAGCCGAACCGAGGCGCTGATCACCCGGACCGCCCTCCACGCCATCAAGGGGATGCCGGGCCCGCAGGTGTGGAACTGCACCGGCGGCTTTCCGGGCCAGGCCGAGACGACCGACCCCCTTGCGGCCCTGCACATGGCGGTCGAGCAGCCGGGGCCGGGGATCTTTATTTTCAAAGACCTCCACTGGTTCTGGCACGAAAACCCTTTTATCCAGCGCACCCTCAAGGACTTTGCCGCCATCCGCCGCCCGGCGGGAAAGACCCTGGTCTTTCTCGGCCCCAAGCCCGACATTCCGCCGGCGCTGCGCGAGGATTTCACGATCCTGGATCACGGATTGCCCGACCGGCGGGAAATCCGTTTGTTTCTCGAGAAAAACCGTGACAAGGACCCCTTCCTCGATACGATCCTCACCGATGCAGCGGCCATCGACCGCCTGACCCTCGCCTCCCAGGGGCTCGACCTTCTCGATCTCGACCGGGCGCTCAGGCTCGCCCGGGTGACCAAGGGGGGAGGCCTCAACGAGGTGGTCGCGGCCCTGTTTCGCACCAAGAAGCAGCAGCTGCGCAAAAGCGGCATCATGGAATTCGTCGAAAACGACTTTTCCGACGTTCAGTTCGGCGGTATGGGGAACCTGAAGGAGTGGATGGAGAAGCGCGAAAAGGCCTTCGGCGCAGCGGACCTCAGCTCGGGAAAAAACCTTCCGAAAGGCGTTCTGGTCATGGGGATCAGCGGCTGCGGCAAGAGCCTCTTTGTCAAGGCGATCGCCGCCCGCTGGAAGCTGCCGCTGGTCCGACTCGACATGGCCACCGTCTACGAGGGGACCTTCGGTTCTCCGGAGAGCAGCCTGCGCAAGGCCTGCAAGACCGCCGAAGCCCTCTCCCCCTGCGTGTTGTGGATCGATGAGATGGAATCGGGCATATCCAACCAGGGATTCAAGTCCGAAGGGGGAGCGGCATCGCGGGTACTCGGCTATTTTCTGACCTGGATGCAGGAGAAGCGGCAGCCGGTCTTCGTCGCCGCCACGGCCAACGCGATCGAAATGCTTCCCGCCGAGGTCCTGCGCAAGGGGCGCTTCGATGAAATTTTCTACGTGTCCCTGCCGGCGCTGAAAGAACGGGAAGAGATCGTCACCATTCACCTGAGGAAAAGAGGGTTCGACCCGGGCCAATTCGACATATCGATGCTGGCCCACTCGGCCAAGGGGTTCTCCGGAGCCGAGATCGAACAAGCCATCGCCAGCGGCCACTTCGAGGCTCTCGCCCAGGAGCGCGAGGTCACCCAGCAGGACATCATGGAGGCAATCAGTCATACCGTCCCCCTCTCGGTGACGATGGCCGAACAGATCAAGAAAATCGAGGCCTGGGCCTTCAAGCGGGCGGTTCAGGCGAGTGCGCCGCCAGTCAAGTAAGGCCCTTCAACGATGGATCCCGCAATATTGAGACAACCAGCAAGACAGCCTTGCTTCAACCCCACCGCCCTCGGCAGTGGGGTTTTTCAATTCAGGAAAAGAGAGCCACGGGCCATCAATTTCCACCCCAAACGTTAAACCAGCCCAACGGGCAGCCTGTACCTTGATCCTTCGGAACGCAGGGGTATACTTTTCCATGCAGTGTTTGTTTGATGTCATGGCGAGGTGAGGTTGCCGCTTGCCCCGAAAATCAGTCCAAAACCACCATTCAACCGCCGCTTCCGGATCATTGTCGACCTGCGATTTCGATCTCTGATTTCGGGGGAGAGTTTACACTCCGATCTACCGACCAGGTGAACCCGCTTTGATGACTACGCGACGTATCTCGCCTTTTTTGCTCGCCGTCCAACTGCTGGCGTGCATTTTGGCCGTCTCCGGCAGCGCCTGGGCTGCATCCGCATGCCGGCAGGGCGAGAGCACCCACGTCTGGGTCGCGCCTCTGGTGCCGCGGCCAGGCGAGCCGATGGAGATCCTGGCCGTCGCGACCGATGGCGACCTGACCGAATTGCAGATCAGGCACCCTGCGGGCCGCCAGACCGAGTTGCCCGCCGTCAGGGGCGGCGGCCCACCCTGGAGTCTTCGCGCGGCACTGTCCGACCCCGCTGCGGGCAGCTACCGCATCGAGGCCAGGCGTGAGGGTGAGGTGGCCGCCTGCACCGAAATCCAGATCGGCGCAGGGGCCGCAAACCGCGGAAGCGGGGAATGGGACCTGGCAACCCAGGCGCTCTACGCGGCCTGGGTCGAGCATCTGTTCGATGCCCCGCCCGATCAATCCCTGAACTTCCCTTCCTTAGAGCCCGTCCTGCGCGACCCAGGCCGCAACTTTCTCCACGACTATTTGCGCCAAGGGGAGGACGAGCAGGTTTCCGCCGAGCCCGACTGCGCCGACCTGCCCTACTTTCTGCGCGGCTACTTCGCCTGGAAGCTCGGACTGCCTGTCGCCTATCGCCCCTGCAACCGGGGCAGCGCCGCCAGCCCGCCGCGCTGTGGAATGCCGGAGATCAACCTGAGCTTCGCCGGCACCGCGGCATCCGCCGGCGCCTTTGGCAAGATGAGCCGCAAGTTGGTGGATACGGTCCACTCCGGCAGTGCCCGCACGGCGTTGACCGACGACGCCACCGACTTCTACCCGGTGCCCCTCGAGCGCTCCGCCCTGTGGCCCGGCACTTTGTACGCCGACCCCTACGGCCACACCCTGGTCCTCGTCAAATGGATTCCCCAGACGGAGGACCGCGGTGGCCTGCTGCTCGCGGTGGACGCCCAGCCCGACAACTCGGTCGCCCGCAAGCGCTACTGGCAGGGGAACTTCCTGTTCGCCCCAACCCCGAGCGCCGGCCCCGGCTTCAAGGCCTACCGCCCGCCGGTCTCCTCAGGCGCAGGCGGCGGGTGGCGCCTGCTGCCCAACGGCGCCCTCGCCGGCCGCTTCGGCCAGCCGCCCTATTCGACCGAACAGACGAAAATGGCGCCCGAGGACTTTTACGCGCGCCTGGAGCGGCTCATCAATCCGCGCGGGCTCGACCCGGAGGCGGCCTACACCGCGACCCTGGAGGCGCTGATGGAGCAACTCGAAACCCGTGTGCGCTCGGTAGACAACGGTGAGAAGTACATCCGCGCCCATTCCGGGACGGTCGTTCCCATGCCGAGCGGCCCGGCCATCTTCGAGACGACAGGCCCCTGGGAGGACTACGCGACCCCGGCCCGGGACATGCGCCTGCTGATCGCCATGAAGGTGCTGACCGCCCTGCCCGAGCGCATCCGCCGCCATCCGGAGCTCTTCGTGCTGCAGGGCGAGGACGCGGCGGACGCCGCCGGGCGGATCGAGCGACTCCACGCCCAACGCATCGCGGAGCGCTTTATCAGCTACACCCGCAGCGACGGCAGTCCCTGGCGGCTCAGCCTGGCCGAGATCTACCGGCGCCGGCCGGCGTTCGAGATCGCCTATAATCCCAACGACTGCGTGGAACGGCGCTGGGGGGCGGCCCCCGACACAGCGGACTTCGAGACCTGCCGCCGCCGGGCACCCGCCGAGCAGCGTGAGCGTATGAAAGAGTATCGCCCCTGGTTCCGCGAAACCCGCCGACCGCCGCGTTAGTTTACCAGGCGAACACCGAGACCCTGAGCCGCGAATGATGACTTGGCAAAAAACGGAAATCCAACGAATGTGGAGGGAATCACGCCGGAGGTCCATGGTGCCGGCCGTCGCGCTCTTGTGCCTGTTCGGCCTACTGGCGCTGACAGCCCTGGCCGGCTGCACCCCCCGACCGCAGGGGATTGCCGATCTCGATCGCTACCCGCAGGATGCCGCGGTCTATCTGCAGAAGGCCACGGCGGAGGCGCCACTCATCCCTGGCGGGGTGCAGGCGCTACTCGATGCCGAATACAACGAGCGTTTTTTCACCCCCTGGCACCAGCAGCAAGCGAGCCTTTCGGCAGAGAAGGCCTTCTGGGGAATAACGGCCTTCGGAGACCGGCAGGGATACGCTGAAAACCTGTTGCCGCTCAGCCCGAAGCGCTGGCAACAACTGGTGGCAGCGATGCAGCCTGAGAGTTACCCGTCTCTGGCGCGCCCCGCCATCACCGTGCGCAACACCGCCTGCCGGGTCTTCCCGACTTCCCGGCCGTTCTTTTTCGATCCGCGTCGGGCGGGAGAGGGCTTCCCCTTCGATTATTTCCAGAGTTCCGCCTTGTGGACCGGAACCCCGCTGCTGATCACCCATGTCTCCGGCGACGGCGCCTGGGTGTTCGCCGAGGCCGGATTCGTCGCCGGATGGCTGCCGGCTCAGGATGTGGCCTGGGCGAACGAGGCCTTTCGGGCGGCTTACCAGAGCGGAAGCTACGCGGCGCTGCTGCGCGATGAGGTGAGCCTTCGGGGCGAAACGGGCGAATTTCTGACCCAGACCCATATCGGGGCCATGTTCCCGGTGACAGCGCAGACCGAGGCTGCCCTGCAGGTCCTGGTTCCGGTGCGCGATGCCGACGGCGCCGCCCTGGCCCGAACCGCCGAGTTGTCCTGCGCCCTGGCCGCAATCAAGCCGCTGCCGCTTGCGCCCGAGCGCATTGCCGAGGCGGCCAACCACATGCTCGGGCAACTCTACGGCTGGGGCGGACTGTATGAAAACCGCGACTGTTCTTCCACCCTGCGCGACCTGTTCACCCCCTTCGGCATCTGGCTGCCACGATCCTCGGAAAAACAGGCCCTCGATGGCGGCCTCTTTTACGACCTGGCCGGCCTCGGCCAGGCGGAGAAACGCCACCGCCTGCTGACTCAGGGAGTTCCATTCTACACCCTGGTCTGGCTCAGGGGACATATCGGCCTCTACCTCGGGGCCGACCCGGCGAGCGGCGAGCCGATGCTGCTGCACAACCTGTGGGGGATCCGGAAAAAGAGTTGGAGCGCAGGGGAAGGACGCGCTCTGGTCGGGCGCCTGGCGGTGACCTCCCTGCGTCCAGGTGAGGAACGCCGGGATGTGGAGAAGGGTCGGTTTTACGAGCGCATTCTGGGGATGACGGTTTTGCCCGGGGTCACACCGAGGTAGTTTGGGTCCGCATTCGACCCTGTTTCGCCGACCACGGTTTTGAGCAGGGACTTTCCGGCAATGCGCTATTTGGTTGACCTTTTCATTTGAAAAAGTTGGTGTGCTTCACCGTGCTGTTCGTTGCGAAGCGTCGGTCACCTGGGGGCGGATCGGAACCTTGAGGATCATCAGGGTGGTATCATCCTCCAATTCCTCCCTCGCGGTAAAGCTTTTGACCCGGGACAATAGCGTCTCGCAGATCTCTTCCGCCGTCTTGTGATGCCAGGTCGCCAGCAGTTGCCGCACACGCTCAACAGAAAACATCTCTCCCTGCGGATCACGCGCTTCCCAAAGACCGTCGGTGCCTATCACCAAAATATCCCCGTCTCGCAACATTAAGGACTGACACTCGAACTCCGTACCTTCAAGCACCCCGAGCGGAGGGCCGGTACAACCGAGCTCCTCAAAGCACTGATCGCCCGGATGATAGATGTAGACCGGCCCCTGCCCCGCAGAACACCAGCAGAGCAACCGCTTGCGAACATCGACCAGGGCCAGAAAAAGAGTCATTAACCGTCCGGCTTCGGCATACCGGCAAAAAAACTGATTCAACCGGCTCATCATGGCCATCAAGTCAAAAGGTGAATGCACCACCTCGGCCTGCAGTGCCCCCTTGGCCATCGCCATAAGCAGTGCAGCCCCGGTGCCATGCCCCGACACATCGCCGACCGCCAATCCCAGAATGTGGTCGGGGGTGGCCGGGGTTCGGAAAAAGTCGTAATAGTCCCCGCCAATATCCTCCGAATAGAGGGTCTTTACGTGGATATCCAGGGCACAGGAAAAATCGATCACCTTCGGCAGCAGCGTCTCCTGAATCTGATGAGCCAACTCGAGGGACAATTTCAACTTCCGATAGCGTTGATCGGACTCATGCAAACTCCTCTCGAAGGAGAACTGATGGCTGAGGTCTCGAGCGATAAAGGAGGCCCCGACGACCCGCTCCAATGGGTCGACAACAGGCGAAACGGAAAGAGAAACGGGGATGGGAATCCCTCCCCTTTTCAGGTGAGTGGTCTGAAAATGTCGAATCCTCTCGCCATTGTGAATGCGCGCAAGGATCAACGGTATCTCGTCGGCCCGGTCCGGAAGAGACAGGCGGGAAACAGGTTTGCCGATCATTTCAGCGGCAGAGCTCCCATACATTCGCTCGGCCCCGGAATTCCAACTGATGATCCTCCCGTCGAGCTTCAAGCCGACGATAGCGTCGCTGGAAGAGTCAATTACTGACAATAGAAATGAGCTTATTTCATCCATACATACTCCTGTTTTTCTCCGAATTCATTATCTCATTGAGCCAGCAAGATACAAGCGGAGATGAAAATGGATGCTTGATTAAACACCGCCTACCAGCCACTTTTTACCGTGTTCGCCGATCACCACATTTTGAAGAGATTTTCAAGGCCATTTTGATCACCAGATCAAGTGGCTTTTTCTCATAATGCAGGGTTTGTAGGAACGTGCATAAAACTGCCAAAAACCTCCCCTCATTCAATCTAAGACGATTTATCGGACAGATCTTGAGTCGCTGAGTCAAGCGCGATATCCCATAGACTCTTTATAAAGAGTCTATGGGACAGCCCCATTCCCCATCCAGAAATTGTTTTGCCTCAGGTGTAGTTGGAGAAAAGGCTCTTGCTAGAGTTGACCATGAAGAACATCACCAGAATCCAGTGCCACAGGTCGAGCTTGGCCCCCTGGACCGGAGTCTTGGTCGTCACAGTTGACCTGCCGATTACATTTGGCGCATTCGTAAAGACTAGCCCTGACGGTTCTCCCTTTCAGGGGCCACGAACGTTCGCCGCAGTGCGTGCAGATTCGCCCATTGGGCAAGACCATCGATTCGAAGAAGGCTCGGCAAGCGGTTGCGTTCGGAAACTTCTTCCGTAGCGCATTCAGCTTCATCTTTCACCTCCTGTTTAGGAAATAGGTCAGGATGTTCTGAATTTGTGTCAGATTAAGTCACGCATCGCCTATTTTTGGTTATCGGTCCACAGAGAATTGGTTTTGACTAATTTGGGATTCCTAGTATTCTGTCACTTGATGATGTTTCCCGCTGAAAAGGCTTTCCTCTTCGGGCAATTTCCCCCAGCCCAGCTCCCGCGGGATAGACCTTGGTTTGTTAACCACTTGCTCTTCCAAAAAACAGAGTCTATCGACCTGTGCAACAAGCGGCCAAGAAAATTGAGACGGCTGAATCGTGTCTGCATACTCCAAGTGTTGACGATTCTGGCTAATCAACAGTCGTCCATACGACCGCTTAAATGCTCACCTTCTAGAAAAGGAGGAAAAAATGAACAAGAGAATACCTTTATTTGCCCGCGGTTTCCTGATCGTAATTTGTACGACATTGTTATCCCCATCTTTACTCAAGGCAGAAGAGACATTTTGGGTCAACTATGTGGCGCCTGGCTACACAGCCTCAAAATTCCTCACGCTCCCATTCCCTACAGCAGCTTTAGAGTTTGACTCGGATGGAAACCTCTATGTGTCAGACGCAAACGAGTTTGGTACTGGCGTGGTCAACATACTGAAGATGGATGTGACAAACGACTACACATCATGGTCAAGGTATGTATCCTACAGCACTGGTATGCAGTGTCTCAACGGGCTGGATTTTGATGATGAGGGCAATCTGTTTGCAAGTGAGTGCAGAAGCGAGGGCTCCGGTTTCGATGCCGGCCTTATAAGGAAAATTGACGCTACTTTGTTTGTAGGCGCCCCCATCATCTTTTCCGACTTCCGCTCAACGGGTGTAGCTACCGGCAAAGGCGACAAGACGGCGGATGTCTATTTCCCGGGAAGAAAGTGGTCTGATCCCGACTTCGGCAATATTTATAAAATCGAATCATTTCCTGGTGCTGAAGAAATCGTGCGACCGGATTTCGTGGCAACCGGCATCGCGATTGATGATTTTGGCAACATCTTCGTTTCCACAAGGGACAGCTCCATATACAGGAAGGTCTCAAATAGTCCCATGATGTTGCGGATTGCTACCTTCAACAAAATAGTCGAGGAGCTTAATTTTGATGGGGACGGGAACCTTTACGCTCTGGAGCTGAGAAGAGGTACTGATTATTCGACCATCATCCGGCTGTCTCCAGGCGGCATTGACATCAAGCCAGGCAGTTTTCCCAACTGCTTCAATCAAAACGAGAAGGGTGTCCTTCCGGTTGCCATTTACGGCAGCTCTGCCATCGACGTGAGAGCCATTAATGTCGCAAGCCTGTCGCTTCAGGGGCTCGGGGTCAAAATGGTTGGGAGAAGGGGCAAATATCTGGCGCATGCTGATTATATCAACGGGGATGACTATCTTGATCTAGTGGTCCAGTTTGAAGACAGTGACAGTTGGGAAGAGCCGGAAAATGGTTATGCTGTGCTGACCGGCGAACTCATCGACGGTACCCCCATCCAGGCAGGTGACAGCATTTGCCTCGTGCCGCCTAAACGTTGGCAGTGGCGAGGTCCAGACGCCGCGCCAGCATGTTTGAAGGGAATCCGGGCGCACCGCCAAGGCGAAAAAGGGGACGGATTTGAATGGCGCAAGTTTAAGCAGTCATCTGATTGAACGATATATTTCTGACGCCATTTAATCCTCAAAATGATGGCCACCTAGGATGCTCACCGGGTGGCCATTTCCTATAGGTCAGGGAATATTGGAATCTCTGATAAGTCCAAGCAAATTGGAAGCTTTTTGCATTGAGACAACATATGAAACACTTTGGTAGTGAAGCTCGAATCTTTCAGCTCTCTAACCCGAATTCCCCTTTTCCTCCTCCCTTCCCCATATTTGAATTTGACAGGACAAAAAACTCCATTAGAGTGTGCTTATGTCTTGGATGAGCTATCTTCCGGTTATCAAACGGCAGAGATGGAATGTTTCAAGTAACTGCCAGCGCTAACCTGCGCAGCAATTTTGAATCCAAGCTTCTCTCGTTGCACGATTTTAACCGAGTCCCAGGGCAATGACCCTCTTGGGTAGTGAGCCCCCCAATCCAGAATGTCTTTTTGCCTCAATTTTCGCAAGCCACGTTTTTTCGTGACGGAAGGTGTCCCTCACGTAATTGCTTAGAATTTCTTCTGTTGGAGATCAACGGGGACGAGCCAGGGGCACTCACTGGTTGGGTGAAAAAAGGAGGTGATGAACGCAGAGGCAGCAAGAACCGGTTTATGACAATAAATGAAAAAGAAGTGTTTTTTAAGGGAGGAAGGACAAAATGAAAAAGAGACCAAAACCACAAAGATTTAATTTCTGGGACTGCGGGAGTATTTCCAGATTATCCGTTATCTGGAAAGGGCTGGTTGCCGGCTGCATTCTGGCATTGTTCGCCGCGCCGGTGATGGCCCAAGATGGTGCCGAGCTCTATGCGGTTAATTGTGCCGCCTGTCACGGCGCTGACGCTACCGGGGGGAATATCGGGCCGGATGTAACGAACCTGACCCTGGATCAGATCGTCAACGCCATTGCCAACGGGCCGGGAATAATGCCCGCAAACCTTTTGAACCCAGATGAAGCCGAGGCCGTGGCCTGCTTCATTGACAGCCTGGATGGCGCGCTTCAGGATCCGATCCGCTGTGCTGCGGGACCCTCGTGCGGAGACGGCACGATCCAGCCACCCGAACAGTGCGATGACGGCAATACCGCTCCCGGTGATGGCTGCCGCGCGGACTGTACCCTCGAAATCTGCGGCGACGGCATTCTGGATCCCCAGGAAGGCTGTGACGACGGCAACACCAACGACGGCGATGGTTGCTCCGCCAATTGCACCCTCGAGAAAGAACCGGTCTGCGGTGACGGGGTGATGGATCCCGGCGAACAGTGCGATGACGGCAACAACGATGACGGCGATGGTTGCTCTGCCAATT
>CALZIC010000026.1 GCA_945787285.1 uncultured Desulfuromonadales bacterium | reverse complement strand
GGCCTCACACCCCGACAGCTCTGGGGGCTGGTCAACGGCGAAACCGCCCTGATCGGGCTGATCTCCGGAATTCTTGCCCTCCCGCTGGGGATCGCCCAGGCCCTGGTGCTGATCCTGGTGATCAACCGCCGCTCCTTCGGCTGGACCATGCAGACCTCGATCGATCCCGCCATCCTGCTTCAGGCCCTGCTCCTTTCGCTGACAGCGGCGGTGCTGGCCGGACTCTACCCGGCCTGGAAAATGGCGAGCACTTCGCCGGCTTTGGCCTTGCGGGAGGAATAAACAATGCCCCTGCGAAGCTCGCTGATCATTATCGCGCTGGTCCTGACGGCGCTTGCCACCCTGGCTTACCGGGCCCTCATGCCTGAGTTGGACACCCCGGAGAAACGCCTGAGCGTTTCGGAAACCCTTGGAGGGGATGAATACCAGGGTTTTGACCGGGCCATGGAGCACCGCCCGTTCAACTTCCCGCAGGATCACGGACCCCATCGGGCCTACAAAACCGAATGGTGGTACTACACCGGCAACTTGAAAACAGCCCAAGGACGCCGCTTCGGCTATCAGCTGACCTTCTTCCGCATCGCCCTCTCCGCCGAACCTCCGCAGCGAGAATCGCGCTGGGCTGCGGGCCAGATCTACATGGCCCACTTCGCCCTGAGCGATATCTCCGGCAAACAGTTTTACAACTTCGAGCGTTTCAGCCGCGCTGCCCTTGGGCTTTCCGGAGCTTCCGCCGAGCCTTTCCGGGTCTGGCTCGAGGACTGGTCGGCCCAAGGCCCTGCCGACACCCCCCTGCCCATGCACCTCCAGGCCGAAGAAGGTGCGATTGGCATCGATCTGCTATTAAGCAGCAGCAAGCCGATCGTATTGCAGGGCAACCAGGGGTTGAGCCAAAAAAGTGCCGAACCAGGCAACGCTTCGTACTACTACTCCCTGACCCGCATGCCGACCAGCGGACAGATCCGACTGGGTAAGGAGAGTTATGAGGTCGCAGGCGAAAGCTGGCTCGACCGGGAATGGAGCACCAGCGCCCTTGGCAAAGACCAGGCCGGCTGGGACTGGTTTTCACTGCAGTTCGATGAGGGCCGGGAGCTGATGTTCTACCAACTGAGGCTGAAAAGCGGTGAGATCGATCCGCTCAGCAGCGGCACTCTGGTCGCCACCGATGGCCGCAGTCGAACGTTGAAAGCGCAGGAGGTCGTTATCGAGGTCCTCGAGCGATGGCAGAGCCCCCACAGCGGAGCCAGCTATCCATCGCGCTGGCGCCTTCGGCTGCCGGCCGAAAAGCTCGAACTTGAAATCCGGCCGCTGCTGGCCGATCAGGAAATACAGGGAACGGTGCGCTACTGGGAGGGGGCGGTGAGGGTACGGGGGAAAAGCACTGGAAAAAATATCAGCGGGCATGGATATGTCGAACTGACCGGGTACGAGGAAAAAGAAGTCCCTGGCAAGCGTTGAGCGGCTACCCCTCCCCCCGGTCATCCCCGGCGAAGATATCGCCGATAATCGCGATCAGTTCCTCTTCGGCAGCGACGATGTCCGACTCCGAGCGCAGGCGTCCGAAGGCCTTCTCCAATCGCCGCCGCTGGTTGTCGCCCAAGGGAGGCACAAGCGATGCCATGGACTCCTCGATATTCAGCTCGCACCGTTGGGAATGGGTGCGACGGGCGATCAGCGCGTGATGAAGCCTGGCCCGGGCAAAAACCATGTGGGGGAAGTTGATGTTGCGGGTCGGACCGGCGACCAGCAGCTGGTGCCCGAGAGGCATACTCAGAATACGGACATCGATCAAGCGGTCGGCCGAAAGCCAAGTCGCGGCCGCCCCGATACCGCTCCCGACCAGGGTGCCGAGAAGCAGGGACGCCCCGCCGACCGCCGCATCGACCGCTCCCCCCAGCACAGCACCGCTCAGCGCCCCGTACCCCGTCAGCTGGGTCCGGGAGAGCCCGAACAGTCGCCGCGACTCCTCGGAAAAGAGTCCCTTTTCATCGAGCAGGTCCAGATCCGCTTCGACACGCTCGACCTTGTGGTGGTCGTAGCTGTCTTCCACCGCGTCGCGGCAGCGTCTTTCCAGAGCCTGCAGGCGTCTGCGGTATTCCGCTTCGAGAACCGGTTTCTCGCGCCCGGCATCGGCACTCGGATCGAGCTTCTTTTCCAGGCGCAGGGTCAGCATCGAGGCGAGGGTGGCGGCGATGCTACTGGCGGCACTCTGGAGGCGCTGGGCCCGGTTCTGCAGCAGAATTTCGACAGCCTGCTGCAGGGGCGAGCGCCATTCCCCCTGCAGTTGGCCGAAGGCGCGCAGCAGTTCGATGCGCTTGCTGAAATCGGCGGTCACCGCATCGAAGACCCGCACCACGCTGAAATACTGCCCCAAAGCAACCCGCCAGGCCTCGATGTGATCGGCCTCGCCGATGGGGTTGATCAAGGCCATGCGCGGCTGCCCGGTCCAGCGCAGAATCTCCATTTCCGCCTCGTATTCGCTGCCGTACGGCAGTGACCCGTCGACCACGTAAAGGATACCGGCTCCCGCCATCACCGGAGAGAGGAGTTCGCACTCATCGACAAACCGATCGCCGCGGCGATGTTCGTTTAAAAACGCGCCCACCACCTGGGGGTGTTTATCGGCACTCGTCTCATGCTGCCGCATCCAGTCGAGGGCCGAGCGGGCTCTCTGAAACCCCGGCGTATCGACCAGAGTGTAAAGGGTCTCGCCGTCGACGCTCATCGGATAGGCCCGGCAGCGGGTGGTGGTCCCCGGGATGCGGCCGACCGCCACCGAGTCATCGTGCGCCAGGGTCGACACGATGCTCGACTTCCCCTTGTTGGGATGCCCGACAACGGCGAAAATAGGCCCTGGCACTAGGCACCTCCCGCCTGCTCAAGAGGGACGATCTCCGTCCAGGGGTCACCGAGATGCTCAACCGCCGCGGCCCACACCTCCTGCTGTTCAGGCGCCGGGGAAAGGAGTTCCGCCATGCTGCCGACCCCGAGAGGGACCACCCCGAGGGGCCGGTTCCGGCCGGCCGCGCGACGCAATTCCTCAAGAAAATCCCTGAATTCGGCCATGGGCGGTTCCCAGCCCTTGACCAGGAGGAGCACGGCACCGGAATTATCGGAAGTCACCGAGCTCAGAACCTGCCGGTCCTGCTCCAGGGTGCGCCCGCCCCCCGCCGGATAGAGGGACACCAGGGAGCCCCCCCAGGTGGTATCAAGCCAGCCAAGCAGGGCCTCCTGCCGCAACCCCGTATCGGACCAGTCGATTACAGAAACGGCCTTGCCCTGCAGCTCGCCTCGCCCACGCTGCCGATCGATACGGGCGGAGGCGGTCACCGCGCCTGATTCCGGTTCGACGGCCTGGGTCTCGACAAGCTGCGAGTTGAGACGGTCGAACAGGGGGCCTACCCCCGGGAGGTGCAGCATGGTGCGACGAAGGGCAGCGTTAAGGCGAAACTGGGAAACGATCAGCAGCAGCATTCGCGGCATCAGCCCGTACAGCAACAGACACAGGATGAGAAAAGGCCACCAGCCTCCCATCATCCCGGCGCCGGCTGATCCGCCACCGCTCAGAACCCCCGGGTTCCATCGAAAATACCGGGTCGCTTCGATCAGCTCCAGCGACGGCTTCGCCTGGGGAACGAATGGCCCCCAGGGCCAGGCCAGGGCATCGGTAATGCCCTGCAGATGCTGGGCATCTACGTTGAGGGTGGTGCTCCAGCCGAAAGCCAGGTCGGTAAAGACGACCAGGTACAGGCATCCGGCCAGGGCGCCCAGGTTAAAGGCGACGCCGAAGGCCTGGCCGGAGCGGACCACGACCCACTTTTCCACATGGCCGAAAAGGAGGTGATGGGCCGAGCTGCGACCGAACAGGGAGGCTGTGGCATGGCGGTAACTCTCGGGAAGAAAGCGGCTGAAGAATCTCAGCAGGCGCCCCGGACTGAGCATCCCCAGGGCCTCCTGGACCGACGCCATGCCGGGAATGCGTTCCCGCCCCCCCTCCGGCAGCAGGACAATGGCCAGCAGCAGAAGAAGGAGGAGCTGAAACCCCACGAACAGGGCGAGTACGTGGATGACGTTCACCGGACGGGAGCCGTCGTAATAAAAGACCGCGGCGGCAGCCAGCCAGCCCGAAGCCAGTCCAAAAAATACCAGGCCCACCGTTGCAATACCCAGCGCTCTGGCCGCGCGTTT
The DNA here is from genome assembly GCA_945787285.1 of uncultured Desulfuromonadales bacterium. Lineage (GTDB taxonomy): Bacteria > Desulfobacterota > Desulfuromonadia > Desulfuromonadales > Trichloromonadaceae > CALZIC01. The sequence continues at coordinate 13,479 of CALZIC010000026.1, read as the reverse complement.
GCCGACATCGTCCCTTTCGGATCGACGCACCCGCTCCAGCCAGGCTGCCAGCTGCGCCAGGCGATGATCGCGCAAATGCTCCAGTTCCCGGCCAATCTTGCGATCGCGGCGGCGCAACTCCGAACGGGGCTGTTCCTCATCCGATTCCAGCTGGTCCGCCAGGGCGGCCAGCTTAGCCAGTGTCGGGCGTTTATTCATACGATTGCAGCATTCCTTAAGGGGGCCTATCTCATCGGAAATATTTAACAGTTTACCCCAAAGGGCAAGGAAGTAAACCGATCGGAGACCAGAGTCCTCGCGTTGACCGATGGATATTAGGCCTTTCTTATGATATCCTTTCAGTTCACCAATGACCTTGCCGAGAAACCATTATCCTGCCCCAATCTCACGGATCCTGGATTATCTTTCGCCGACCCATGAAACACCCACGGGGGAACCGCTTTGGCTGAACGGAAAACGATCTACCTGAATCCGACCCCGGTGCGAATGTGGCACTGGCTTCACGCCTTTTGCGTCATCACCCTGATACTGACCGGCATACAGATTCGTTTTCCCGAGTATTTCGGCCTTTTCGGCAGCTACAAAAACGCCGTGCGGCTTCACAATACCGCAGGCATTCTGGTAAGCATCACCTTCTTTCTCTGGTTTTTCTACTACGCCATTGTCGCCGGCACACTCGCCAAGCTGTACCTCCCCCGCAAGGAGGAACTGCAGCACGGAATCTGGCAACAGGGGATCTACTATTTTTCCGATTACTTCCGCGGCAAGCCCAACCCTCACACCCCGACTCCGGAGAACAAATTCGATCCGTTGCAGAAAGCCGGCTATCTTTTCATTATGCTGGCGGTCTTTCCATTGCAGATCGTCACCGGAATGGCCCTGATGTACCCCCATCCGATATGGGGCATCATCGACATGTTCGGCAGCCTCAAGACCCTCTTCGCCCTGCATTTTCTGGTCGGCTGCCTTTTATGCGCCTACCTCATAATCCACGTCTACCTTGCCAGCCTCGCAACGCCCCCTTGGTCCAGGTTCAAAGCGATGTGGGACGGCTGGTATGATGTCGAATAAAACATTGACCAGTCCTCGTTCTCCTCTCGCCAACAAACGCTCTTTTCCTGATCCGGTAACCATTAGATAACAAATATTTCATCATTTTTTCGGCCGTTTTTGGTGGACTGGCGATCCCTGTTGCCCGTACCATGTGGCTTGAACAGTCCGTGAGTGGACAAAAACAATGCACATGGAAGGATACATCCGAATGGCAAAAGTAAAAAAGGGCGATCGCGTCTCCATCAATTTCAACGGCACCCTTGAAGACGGGACGATTTTCGATACCACCTTCGGCGAAGAAGAGGACTGCGAGTCCGAAGGTTGCGGATCTGACGATTGCGGCTGCGGCGAAAGCGGCCCGATGGAACTGGTAATCGGCGAAGAAGAGTTTTTCCTGCAGGTCGAAGAAGCGCTGATCGGCATGACCCCCGGCGAAAAGAAAACCGTCACCATCCCCGCTGAGGATGCCTTTGGCGATTACGACGAAGAAAAGGTCTTCACCGTCAACCGCACCCAGCTGCCCCAGGACCTGCGCCCCGAAATCGGCCAGGAACTCGAACTGACCGGCGAGGACGATGACAGCCTGCTGGTTGCCGTCGTCGAAATGACCGACGAGACGGTCACCTTCGACGCCAACCACCCCCTGTCGGGTGAAGATTTGAAGTACGAATTCGAGCTGATGGAAATTCTGTAAGTTTTTGCATCTCTCTGTATGAAACAACTAGAGCCTCCAGGTCCCAATGACCTGGAGGCTCTTGCTGTACATGCCTGCATTTCGAATGGAACCAAGCGGGTAGCAAGCGCCATCGGTGTGCTATAAAGCCCCAGGAGAACCTGGATGACAGCCCCCCAGAAAAGAGGTTGCCACGACGCCCACCAACACGTTGGCCATCCAGCCCATTTGGGCGTTGGCCGTCATGATCAATGTTCGCCAACCAGCCCACGACTCCACCAATGCTCAACGAGATGATCCAGCTTTTGTCCGTACCCCGTTGTTGATCGAAGTCCCCGCACGCCCCATCGCGAAACACACCTAACGTATCACCTTGCCGACCATCCGCAGGATGTCATCCAACGAATTTCCATCGCCGTCCAGGTCGAGCATCGAGGCGAGCCCCGACGTCGCGCTGCCAGCGGTCTTTCCACCGAACAGGCTTCCCAGCAGGGCGCCGAGGCCGCCGCCCCTGGGGGAGGGCTGCGCCGCGGCCTCAGCGCCCTGCTGCTTCGCCATGTAGCCTGTGACAGCCATCGCCAGCATCGGCAGCATCTTCTTGAGCAGGGACGAGTCAAGTCCCGACTGCGAAGCCGCATTCTGCGCGACCGCGCGGCTCACGTCCTTGGAGCCGAATATCTGTCCAAGTACGTCGTTGCCGCGACTCACGCTCGTTGGCTGCGGCGCCAGCACGTCGTCGAGCAGGCCGCCGCCGCCGAGTTGTTCAAACAGACCGCCGAGCCCTTCGAGGCCCGCGGGCTGTGACTGCACCTGCTTCTTGAATCCGCCGAGGATTGCCGGGGCGAGCGCTTCGGCGCCAGTCGCCGCCTGGGTTTCACTGACGCCCAGTTCCTGCGCCATCGCCTGGAGGCCGCCCATCTGGGCGAGGATGTCGGTGATCTGCATGCCTGACTCCTTGGGTTGGTGGTTGCGACGCCTGCTCAGTCCAGGAGGTCTTGGGGCACATTGCCACCGTTTGCAGCGATGCGCTCGAGTACGGTCTTGTGCAACCACATGTTCATCTTTGCCGAATCTCCCATCAGCTCCGCCGGGCAGCCCAACTCCGTGGCCAACTCCTTGCGCGCTGCATAGCTGCTGTCGATCTCCAGGAGCTTCAGCAGGTCGACGATGGACGTCCGCCAGTTCAGCTTCTGCGGATTCGCCGTCGCGCGTTGCTCCAGTTGCGCGACGACATCGACAAGGGCAACCGGGCTGGACGGCGGTGTCGTCGGAACGGCACCTGGGCTCGCGGACGCGGCGGAGGGTGGCGGAGCGGCTTCAGCCTTGCTGCCGAGTCCAAGTTTGTCGAGGATTTTACTGAAGAATCCCATGGCGCTCTCCTTGTGGGGTTGATGGGACGGCGAAACCCGGCCGGGTTGCAGTTACGCGTCGCCTTCCGCTTTCAGCATAGTACCGACAATCGAAACCATGGTGAACCACGAAATCGAGGTTAAGTGAAGCCCAACAAGTGATTAGGAAGTTCTGTCAATTTTATCCTTACTTATCCCCTTGTCAAACGTCAACAAAAGCCACCGCTGCCATAACCACCTGATTTTAAAGGACCGTATTTTCAAACAATACCTCGATTTTTTTGCTAAAAAATGATTGGACATCTCCTTATGCCCATTATCCCGCAAGCCACACTTGGCACATGAAGCAAGAAAGGCCCGACCTGTTTTTCAGGCGGGCCTTTTGGCTGTTCTAAATATCGTGACACTGGGGAGATGCCGCACGGGCTCTATTCAGACCGGCAGGTTGCCCCCTTTGGCCAGCGGCAGGACCATGACCGCCACTGTCCCGCCTGCTGTCCGATTAGCCAGCCGCACCGAACCATCGTGGGTCGCGGCGACCTCGCGGACCAGGTTCAGACCGAGGCCGGTGCTCTTGCGGCCTGTATCGGGCCTCTGCAGGGAATAAAACTTGTCGAAGACCCGCGCAACAGCGTAATCGGGAATCCCCGCCCCCTCATCGGCGACGGTCAAAACCAACTCGCCCTCCTCGACCTCGGCCTTAAGTTCAATCCGGCCATTCTCCGGGCTGAAGTCGATGGCATTCTGCAGCAGGTTGGCCAGAGCCTGATGCATAAGGAAACTGTTGCCGGGAAACGCCAGTTCCCCGGGCGCCTTCAGCTGCAGATCGATCCGCTTCTGCATCAGCATGGGCTGCTTGCTCTCGACCACATTGCGCAGCAGGGCATTAAGGTCGATCGGTTCCATCTCGGGCTGCATGCGACGGTTCTCGAGGGCGGCCAACTCGAGCATGGTATCGACGATCCGGCCGATGCGCGCAGCTTCATTGCGGATATTCTCCAAAAACCGCTCGCGCTGTGCGAGCGGCATCTCTTCATCGAGCAGCTCCGCCGCGCCGCGTATGGCCGAGAGCGGGCTTTTGATCTCGTGGGTCAGGTTCTGGATATACTCTTCGACGTACTGCTTCCCTTCGAGTGCCTCCTGCATCTTGTGCATCGCTTCACCCAGGTCCGCGATCTTCGACCTGCCGAGTTCGGGGAATGGAGATCGGCGCCCCTCGCGGATCCCGTCGGCATAGTGGATCAGCCGGGTAATCGGGCGGGTCAGCCAGATGGAGAAGACCAGGCTGAGCAGTATCGCCGCGCACAGGGAGACAGCGGCGGCCCGCAGTACCCGCGGCCGCGCCTGGGCGATAAACGCGTTGATGCTGGCGGTCGGCTTGATCAGGGTCAGGCAGCCGGCGATCTGGTTGTCGAGGATCACCGGCGCGGCCACATAAAGGGAGGAAGAAGTCGGGTCGAGGGGGGCGCGCCGGGTGGTGCGGGCTCCGTACTCGCCGCGCAGGGTGAGATAGACATCGCGCCAGTTGGAGTAATCGGCCCCGACCTCCGAGGGGTCGCGCGAATCGCTGATGACCCGGCCGACAGCATCAGTCAGGTAGAAGTGGGAATCGACCAGCGTCTTGTGCAGGTCGTAGATCCGGGCATTCAACGGCTGTCGATGCGCGCGGAAAAAGGCGTCGCGCAAGCTGCTCGAATCGAACTGCCCGGCGCGCATCTGCTCGGCGACCTGGCTGGCGAGGATCGTCGTCTGGTCGACCATGATCTCCTCGACGCTCTCGCGATAGCGGGCCTCGAGGCTGTCGATCATCCACTGTACCGGGTAGTAGAAACAGGCGGCGAAGATCACCAGGTAGCAGACGAAGATGCGGGCGCCCAGGCTCATTCGTCCTCTCTCAGGGAATACCCGAGACCGCGGTGGGTGACGATCGGATCGAGATCGGAGTTGATGGCCCGCAGCTTGGCCCGCAGGTTCTTGATGTGGGCATCGACGGTGCGGTCCATGCTCGCTTCCGGGGCATCCCAGACCAGCTCCATCAGCTGCTCGCGGGAGAAGACCTGCCCCGGCCTGCGCAAGAAGACCTGAAGGAGCAGGAATTCGTAGCGGGAGAGCTCAAGGGGCCGGCCGCAGAACCCGGCCTGGTACCGGTCTGCATCGATGGTGAACGCGGAGTTGCCGGGGACATCATTCTGACGGGGCTGGCTGCGCCGAAGCACCGCCTTGACCCGGGCCGTCAGCTCCCGGGGGCTGAACGGTTTGGTCACATAATCATCGGCGCCGACTTCAAGGCCGACGACCCGGTCGATCTCGGCATCGCGGGCGGTCAAAAAGATAATCGGCACATCGCAACTTTGCCGCAACTGTTTGCAAAGCTCGATGCCGTTGATATCCGGAAGGCCGATATCGAGTATGGCCAGGGCAAAGTTGCCGGTTGCCAGCAGAGCGACGGCCTGTTCTCCGGAATGGAGGCATTGGGTCATAAAGCCGTCTGTCTCCAGGGCGTAGCAGATCGCATCGGCGATTGCCGGTTCATCCTCGATAATCAGAATCGTCGGTTTGGCCATCCCCTCCTCCTTGATAGCAACCTGAATCCGTGAGTTCTTGCCCGGTCAGAACTCACGGATTCAGGTTCAAATGCAAACCATCATGCCATACTTCGACCGACTGCACCAGACTGCGCCATACCTGGCTGCCTGCCACAGTCGAGCGGTCTCAAACCTCATGCTCTCTCAATTCGCCTCTGCCGCATCGGCATACCAGTCGATCCTGCGGGTCAGATACATGATCGCCGCGAGGACGGCGAACAGGCCGATTCCGCCCATCAGCAGCGAGTAGTCTTCGAGGTTGAGCAGCACGTACATGTAGCCGTAGAGCCCGGAGAGGATGGCGGCCACGATCATCCCCATTCGCCTGCTTCTGAGCGCGCTGACAGCATAGCACGAGATCAGCGCGATGGTCGCGGCAGATGCAACTACGTAGGCATAGGCGAAAGTCAGATGCTCGGAGAGCGAAATCAGCAGCACATAGAAGAGGACCAGGGCGAAGCCGATCAGCAGGTACTGGACCGGGTGAACCTTCTTGCGGGTTAATATCTCTGCGAGGAAAAAGGCGCTGAAGGTGAAGCCGATGAACATGATGGCGTACTTGACCATGCGGGTCGACTGCTGGTAGATATCGGCCGGGATGATAAAGCTGACACCAAAAGCATATTTCTCAAGATCGATGTTGCGAGAGCTCCAGAGCTGGGGCAGATCGCGATTGAAATGCAGCACTTTCCAGTCGGCCCGAAAGCCGCTTTCCGAAATATCGCGCTCGACCGGCAAAAAGGAACCGCTGAAGCTCGGCGAGGTCCAGGCCGAAGTCATCTCGACCCGGGTCTCCTTGCCTACCGGCACAAAGCGGAGCTGGCTGTTGCCGTTCAGGTTGATGGCAAAATCGAACGTTAATTCGGCCATCTCCCTGAAGCCCTCGATGGGAGCACCGACGCTGCTGGAGACGACACGCCCCTGAAAACCCGGGTTCATCTCAAGTTCCTGGCCGTTGACACTGGCCACGATCTGGTCGCGAACCCCTTTCATATCGGTCATACAGAGCAGGATGGTCGCATCGTCGAAGAGGATGTCGTCGTAGGCGACCACGCTCTGCTTGAGCAGCTCGAGGTCGAAGTCTCCCCGCATTCTGATTTCAGAGGAGTAGACCACCGCCTCGTAAATCCCCCGGTAGCGGGCACTCGGATCGACAAGTGCCTTGATCTCGAGAGTATCCGGCAACAGGTAGAGGTCCCTCCGCTTTACGATCTCGCGCCCTTCCGAGTTGATGACCCTCTCGAGGTAGGGGACTTTGACCACCGGCCCGGTCACGGTTTGCTCCCGGCCCCATTTACTGCCTATCTCCCGGATGACCGCTGCCTGGCGCCCTTCTCGTTCATCGATCAGACCCTCGATCATACCGGTCGGAATCATCAGCAGCAGCGCTAAAATTCCGATAATGATCATCTTGGTACTCGTTGCATTTCTCTCCCAGAATCTCAAACCGGTTTTCCCTTCAAGCATGACAGCACCTCCTTGGTGAAATGAACGGCATGTTTCGCGTGTCTGGAAAGAGCCTAGAGCACGAAGGCGAAGGGAATTTGAAGCGAGGATGAAAAGAGTGTGAAATCGACAACAACAGCGGCACGCTATGGTGCAACTGCACAGCCGTGCAGCCATATCCATTTATCGGAATGTTGCAAGACCGCTAGGGCCGAGCCCTGGCGCAGCATCCCATCGATACAGAGGACGGTTCCTTCTGGGTCCGTATTATTGAAAGATTTCCAGACATGCGGGCGAGGTTGAAAACAGGAACAAAAACATCGTTGACAACGGAAACCGGCAACACAAGGGCGTCTTATTAATGATTAATTTTTTTATTTACTATTTTTAGAACAATGTTATCATCCGGTCCATTCACATGTCCCCACGACAGAGTCGATTTCGCAAGGCTTACCGCCAGCGGCATTGTGGCCAATTTTTCGAAAAGGAGGTGACCTGTCCGGGCAAGCTCATGGTTTCGCCGATCGTTCGACAGTCCTCGGGGACCAAATGACTAACGCGGTTAAAAAGGAGACAAAATGAACAAGCTGGCAACATTACTTCTGACTCTTATTGCAGGGATCGCTTTTTCGAGCAGTGCTTTTGCCGAGAGCGCCACCAAAGAAGAATGCATCGCCCAATGCAAGGCAGCCGCTGAGATGGTGGCTAACGACCAGACTGCGGCTATTGCAGAGATCGGAAACAAAAACGGTAAATTCGTCTGGAAAGACACCTACGTCTTCCTCATGGACCTGGACGGCAACATGCTTGCCCACCCCATGAAACCCGCCTTGACTGAAAAGGGGAGCCTCCTGGGGATTCCCGACAAGAACAAGGACAACCCCAAGATGCTGTTTGCCGATTTCGTCGAGGTCGCGAGCAACCAGGGAGAAGGTTGGGTCGATTACATGTGGCCGAAGCCGGGCGAAACAGAGCCCTCCCTGAAAGATACCTACGTCTACCGGGTTCCGGGAACCAACCTCTTTACCGCAGCCGGCATCTATAAATAAATCTCCAACCCCCGCCTGAAAACCAACGGCCATGCCCTCAGCTTGAGGGCATGGCCGTTCTCTTTGGAAATACCCCAGGAACCTGTCGAACTTGGGGAACCGTTACGAGACCCAGGCTTTTCGAGACCAGATTTCCGAGAACTTGAGAGCGAATAGCAGGGCTATTTGTCAAAAATTGTCGGGGATATGGGCCGATCAGCATGGGTCGCAGCAGGTTCATGCCTAAGCTCGACCGGTTCCTAAAAACCTTTCACGAACAAAAAAAATGGGTCCCGCAGAGCGGGACCCGAATAGCAAGGCAGTGATGATTCAGGAGGTACGTTTAGTCGGCTTTCTGTACAGCCAGTTCCTCTTCGTCGTAAGCTGCGGCGGGAGCTTCGGCTGCCACGGCAACCTTCTTGGGCCGCAGGGAGAAGGCGAAGACGGCGCCGATCAGGAGCAGAACACCTGCGGCAACAAAGGGAGTGGCGAAGCTGCCGGTCTTGACTCTGAGCATCTCGGAGACGCGGACCAGAACGAAGGCCCCGACGCCCCAGGCGCTGAAGAGGATGCCGTAGTTCATGCCGAAGTGCTTCATGCCCCAGAGGTCCTTGGTGAAGGAGGGGAAGAGGGCCAGGTTGGTGCCGTAGTTGAAGACCATGAAGGTAACCAGCAGAACAACGATGACGGGGTTGGCGTTTTCAGCAAGCAGGCCGGGGATCGCGGCGAACATCAGGACCGCCTGGAAAAGAAGCATGATAGCCAGGGTGTTGGCGCGGCCGATCTTGTCGGAGACGACACCTGCGATGAGACGACCTGCAGCATTACCTACCGACATGATGGCGACGACCAGGAAAGCCATTTCACCCATGCTGGCCTTGGCCAGACCTTTAGCGCTGCCGATAACCATCAGGCCGGCGCCAGCGCCGATGAAGTAGCAGATCCACAGGGTGTAGAATTTGCCCTGGGTAAAGAGCTGGGAAGGCGACAGGTCGATGGTCTTGGCCGGTGCGGCACCCGAAGCTGCAACCGGAGCAGGGGCGATGAAATCCGCGGGCGGATTGCGAACCAGCATACCGAGACCGCAGACCACGATGGAAAAGGCGATGCCGAAGAACATCATCGACTTCTGCAGACCGTAGATGCCGAGCAGGTAGGTGGCCAGAGGGGCGATATACAGGGAGGCCAGGCCGAAACCGGAGACGACGATCCCCGCGATCAGGCCGGTCTTGGCCGGGAACCACTTAAGTGCGGGCGGAGTGGCCGCCGAGTAGGCAAAACCGATCCCCATACCGGCCAGGACACCGAATCCGACGACCCAGGCAATATACGAGGTGCTCTGGGAGATCCACATGAAGCCGGCGCCGACCAGCAGGCCGCCGATCATGATAGTAACGCGGGGGCCAAATTTGTCCTGGCATTTACCGGCCAGGATCATGCTGGCGGCAAAGACCAGACAGCAGACCGCGTAGGGGTCGTTGATCGAGGCCTTGTCCCAGGTGAAAGGACCGCCGGCAGCAATCGACTCGGCGATGGCGCCTTTGAAGATACTCCAAGTGTAAAGAATACCCAATGCCAGGTTGATACAGGTACCGGCGAGGACAACGATCCAGCCACTGTTTTGGGTTGATTGTTTGCTCATGACATTTTCCTCCTTGGTTTGGATTGATGAATCGCTGTGATAGATCGACATGTAGCGCATCTGGTAAGGAAGGGGCCACTTTGCCTTAAACGGGGCGACTTCCGGTTTTTGCTTCCCTGTTCTCGTTGCCATGGCTCCAGTCCCCCTCTCTTGTTCGTTAACCCGGATCCCCGGGTGCCGCATCACTTGTTCGGTATCGGCAGGCTTCGGAAAGCTTGAAGCGAGTCTTTGGTATCTTGTGCATGCCAGGTAGCGGGAATTACAGTAAGTCACCATCACCTTGACATCGTGGGGCGAGATATACCCGCAACCGACATCGCAGTGATCTTCATTTTTTCGAAAAAAGGGACATACATTTTCACCTGGCATAGTCGAGGGCCTCGCATTCGTTTTCCGAGAGCCGATGTTTTATTTGCCTTGGTATAAGAGCAACGGGCATACCAATGTTTTAAATTTTTTTTATTTATTTTTTTGTCGTTTACTTTCAGCCACTTACAGATGTTAAATCGGCAAACTCAGATCTAGTGTCGGCCGTATACGATTTGCAGGAATGCAAAAGAAAACACGGTTTGGAAAGAATGGGGGGGAGGAATAAAACAAGCACAACTCAAACAAAACTCAGGGTGAATCGGGATTTTGTCCTGCAATTAAGGCTGCTTAGACGTATACAAAACAAAGCTTTTGCATGTATGCAAAGGCAGGGAAACAGCTTTTTTGCATCACTGCAAAACAAGCCTTCAAAAGAAAAGGCTGCTGAAAGGGCCAGCAATCAAGGCATAAATAGCTGAAAACAAAGTAAGAAAGAAGACTCCACAGAAAACAAGAAAAGCCGCCCGTTTCCGGAGCGGCTTTTCTTGAAACCTGCTGAGAGATTTTTTTGGTGCATCAGGCCCGCGAAACGAAGCGTCCTTCGCGGGAGAATGGCCTCCTTGGTCTGAGCGGTGGCCGTGGCGTTCTTGATGGCAGGAGCGGTTTCGGTGACCACCAGCTCGACAATCATCGGCGGATCGATACTGACGACATTCCCCTGAAAAACACCGAGCTGCACCTCGCCCCCTTCGAGCAGGTAACCCTGCACCGGTTGGAAAAGCTCTTCGCCGATCTCGTACTGTTCGTAATTCTCCAGATCCATAAAGACCGCCCCGTCTCCGTCGGGGTAAAGGAACTGGCCCTTACGCCGTTCGAAATCGGCATCGTCGACGCGATCACCGGACTTGAAGGCCTTTTCCAGCACCTGCCCGGTGAGCAGATTGCGGTATTTAACCTTAACCAGGGTATGCCCCCCCCGGGCCGATGGGGACTGGCTGGTGACATCCATGAGCAGGCAGGGGGCATTATCGAGCTGAATAACCAGCCCGCGTTTAAAATCGGCGGTGGTAGGCATGGCGATCTCCTGAAGAGACAACCGGTGTTCATCCGGAAACCTCGGATGCCACTGGTTGGAATTCGGTTGGGATACAAAGAACCCGGATGAAACCCGGGCGGTCGTCAAACCCGCAGAATGTAGCACAAATTCGAGGTCCCCACAACGCCGGGAAAGGAATTTTTCGATGACAAACGAGGTGCTGTATGGTTTAATGCTTCGCTCTTAAAATCGATGAGCTGGAAACATTCTACATATCAAGGAGAACCCCATGTATTCTTGTGCCGATCTGAAAAAGGGCCTCAAGCTGATGGTCGACGGCGAGCCTCATGTCATCGCCCAGTTTGACTTCACCAAGCCCGGCAAAGGCCAGGCCCTCTACAAGTGCAAGCTGCGCAACATGATCACCGGAGCCCTGTTCGACCGCACCTACCGCTCCGGCGAGTCGTTCGAACCGGCCAGCCTCGAAGAGCGCGACATGCAGTACCTCTACCAGGACGAAACCGGTTACGTCTTCATGGACCAGAAGACCTACGATCAGGTCACCCTCGAGGAAGCGACCCTCGGCGACGACAAGTACTTCTTGATCGACAACATGGAAGTCAAGATCCTCATGTTCGGCGAAAAGGGGATCGGCATCTCCCTCCCCAACTTCGTTATCCTGCGCGTCACCCAGGCCGATCCCTGGGTCAAGGGAGACACCGCCGCCGGCAACAACAAGCCCGCCACCGTCGAGACCGGCTACACCCTGCAGGTCCCCTCCTTCGTCGAGCAGGACGTGCTGATTCAAATCGATACCCGCACCGGCGATTACGTCACCCGGGTCAAGGAATAAGTTCCTTGGAACCGAACTGGGCCCTGTCCCGCAAGCGGGAGAAACTCGCAAGAAGAGCCCGGATCGTTCAGACGATCCGGGCTTTTTTTATCGACCACGACTTTCTCGAAGTGGAAACGCCCCACCTGGTCCCCGCCAACGCCCCCGAGGCCTGCATCGATGCCGTCCCGGCCGGAGAAGGCTACCTGCACACCTCTCCGGAGCTCTGCATGAAACGCCTGCTGGCAGCAGGCTATCCCCGACTCTTTCAGCTCTGTCGCTGCTGGCGCCAGGGGGAAAGGGGCAGCCGCCACCTGCCCGAGTACACCATGCTCGAATGGTACCAGGCCGACACCGATTACCATGCCCTGATGACCGACTGCGAAAACCTGCTGCACTCCCTGCTGCCCGAGGAAACCCTCACCTGGCAGGGGAGCCGCGTCGACCTGTCCCTGCCCTGGGAGCGCCTGACAGTGCGCCAGGCTTTTGAACGTTACGCTTCGATCTCCCTCGAAGATGCCCTGGCCGAGGACCGTTTCGATGAAGTCATCGCCCTCGAGATCGAACCCCGCCTCGGAGCCGGCAAGCCGACCTTCATCACCGAATACCCCGTCGAAGCAGCCGCCCTGGCCCGTAAAAAACCGGGCGACCCGTCGGTTGCCGAACGCTTCGAACTCTACATTCTCGGTATGGAGCTGGCCAACGCCTTCTCCGAACTGACCGATCCGGCCGAGCAGCGCTCGCGCTTTGAAGGAACTTGCCACCATGCCCGATGCCGCGGGCATCGCCCTTGGCGTCGACCGCCTCGTCATGCTGCTGACCGACTCGAAAACGATCGACGAGGTCGTGGCCTTTACGCCGGAAGACCTCTGACCTACCCGACAAACACCATTCTACCAATCCAAGATCCTCCAGTGGGTCGTTTCGAAACCTTTCTCACCCAGGACCAAAACCCACACAATCGCCAATTCACTGACTAAAAACAGTGAAGACGCGGCGCTTTCCCGCAATTTCCGCAAACAGATCTCCACTCCCCCGAGGAAACACTGAAACATTCCACAGCCCTGCAATTGGAACACTGTTTGCTTATTCTTGGACATGCGGATGTGGACACCTTCAACAAGCGAAGGAAATCGATCACGACAGCCAGCTTAAAGGAGAAAGCACATGAGTACCTTTTTGACCGTCTTTGGCATTCTCGCCGGAACCACCCTGGGTGTTCAGTACCTGGCGTTTCTGAGACACACCAGCCGGCAATCCCGGTGCAAATAAGCACCTGCGGCCCCAACCTGAGGCCGGAGACATTTCTCCGGCTTTTTTATGGGGTTTCTCAAACGACTTTATGCTATAAAGAAAAAAGGGAATCGCCCGCTTTACGGATCCAGCCGTCACAGAATCTTTCATGAATTTATCTGTCGAACAACTCCAAAAACGCATAGAGGAACTCGAAGCCGAGAATCGGGAACTGAGCCAGTCCTGCGAGGATATGCAGGCAATGCAGGGTGAGCTTGAGCAGGCCTTTGGCT
>CALZIC010000025.1:5688-25629 GCA_945787285.1 uncultured Desulfuromonadales bacterium | reverse complement strand
GGGAAAATGCTCCATGAAAGCACGGGCAAACAGGCCGACGCCTCCCTTGTTCGGCACCCCGTTGTGGTCGTAGAGCTTGACCCGCTCCATGCCGCTGCTGGGGGATTTCGACTTGAAAATAAACCCGCAGAGATCTTCCCTTTCCAGTTCGGCCACCCTTCTTTTCGCCCAGGCCGTCATCCGTTCTGTGATGTCCTCGCCGCTTTTGGAGAAGACCAGCCGCTGCGCCTCCGGCTCCCCCACCAGGCGCAACGTCTCCCGGGGGGTCGGCAGGCCCATCTCCACTTCGGGACAGACCGGTACGTATTCAACGAACCGGCCGAGGGTATCGGTCAGAAAACGGTCGAGCTTGTGTCCTCCATCGAAGCGGACCTTCTCCCCCAGCAGGCAGGAGCTGACTCCCAGGCGAACTTTTTCTTCCGACATGTCTCCTCCATCTGAGCGAGAAAAACCATCGTACCGGAAGATTTTAACAGCAAACCGGCGATAAAAAAGAGATAGGCGAAAGAAACCGCTATGTTGTATTGTTGACTGACTCTGAGATAATTAAATCCTGAATCTGTGAGTTGGGGACGGGAAAAGAGTGTAAGTGCTTGGCCTGAAAAAGTGTTTCAAAAAATCTGAGGCGCACCCATAGGTTCGTCGGTGATTTTTTGAACGCTTTGGCCGGTCAATGACTTGCGCTATTGCCCGGTCAGAACTCACGTATATGGTCTCCCCCCTTTTTGCAAGGGCTTTTGTGTGATGATAACAGGGACAGGATTGCTTGCGCTATTGCCCGGTCAGAACTCACGTATATGGTCTCCCCCCTTTTTGCAAGGGCTTTTGTGTGATGATAACAGGGACAGGATTGCTGCCGTATATCCGGCCTCTTTTTGAGAGAATCTCACACTCTCGGGCCTCGATGAAATCTGCGCGTATCGTCCTTATCGGATTCTCGGTCTTGGGGACCTCCGTGAGTATCAGGTTTTCGATACGCTGGTCTGACCTGTTTTGTCATCGCTCGTCACTGAGCCTTCGCAATTTCTGGTGGGAGAACTCCTCTCCTGTTTTCAGCGGACTGGGACTAACAAGCTGATTTCACTGAAGCGGGTTGATAACAGGTGTTGTTTCTCAAGATGGCCCAACCAATACGCGCCATCTTATTCGCCATGGCCACAACAGCTTTGTTCCAACCACGTTCTTCGCTAATTCGATTGATCCATCGGCTCAAAGGATCATCTTTTCTGGCGGCCTGAACGACGACAGCTCGGGCACCATGGACCAGTAGACTACGGAGATAACGATCACCCCGTTTGCTGATGCCAAGCAGGATATTCTTGCCGCCACTGCTGTGCTGGCGTGGGACCAGTCCCAAGGATGCAGCGGCATCCCGACCATGAGCATAGGCGCTGCCATCGCCGATGGCACTCCGGAAGGCACTGGATACGATAGGGCCAAATCCTGGAATTGTCTGCAGACGCTGGCAAGCATCATCCTGCTGACTCAAAAGCTCCAGTTCGTTCGTGTAGAACGCGATATGTTCGTCGAGTTCGGCAAGCTGCTCATAGCGTCGCGCTAACAGGTTCCGGAAACGATCACTCAAGCCGTTTTCCGCATCCTCCAGAAGCTCCGGGATACTCTTGCGTAAGGTAGCAAGCCCTTTGGACAGAACAATGCCGTATTCACCCAGCAGCCCTCGCGTTGAGTTACTTAGGGCGGTTCGATCTTTAACGCATTTGGCACGCATCCGGTGAAGAGCCTGCATATCCTGTTCCTCCACCGTCTTGATCGCAACAAACGGCATGGATGGGCGGGTTGCAGCCTCGGCAATAGCACGAGAATCGTTGTAGTCGTTCTTGTTGCCTCGCAGATAGGGCTTCACGTATTGAGGCGGTATCAGTTTCACGTCATGCCCCAGGGCGCGCAATTCCCGCCCCCAGTAATGGGAGCTTGCACAAGCTTCCATGCCAATCCGGCAAGGGGGCAACTGGGTAAAGAATTGAAGGACCTTATTGCGCCGGAGCATACGCTTTTTTACCTCCTTGAAGTGCTCGTTGAAGCATGCAACGTGAAAGACACTTTTTGCCAAGTCCAGCCCGACAGTGATAATATTCATCTTGGTCTCCTCTCGCTCCTCGCTGATGGAAAGCTACTTACTCCATCATGGCGCATAAAGGAGCCGCGATGCCTGCAGACACCCCCCAAAAGACTGTACTTGTTGCCGGAGCTACCGGCTATATCGGCGGTCGGCTGATTCCGCGACTTCTTGAAAAGGGCTACCGGGTCCGGGCCCTGGCCCGCAACCCGGCAAAAATAAGCAGCCGCATCTGGGCCGCGCACCCCAAGCTGGAAATCGTCAAGGCCGACCTGCTCGACCTCACTTCCCTGAACAAGGCCTGCCGGGGATGCGGAGCCGTTTACTACCTGGTTCATTCCATGAACCCCGCCAGTAAAGATTTCGCCCATACCGACCGCGAAGCGGCCGGCAACATGGTGGCCGCAGCCGAGAAGGCGGGGGTGCAGCGGATCATCTACCTGAGCGGCCTCGGCGAAGAGAGCAAAGAGCTCAGCCACCACCTGCGTTCGCGCATGGAGGTGGCACGGATTCTGCGCAGCGGCAAGGTGCCGGTCACGGTCTTTCGCGCCGCCATGATCATCGGCTCAGGGAGCGCATCCTTCGAAATCCTCCGCTATCTGGTCGAGCGCCTGCCGGTCATGATCACCCCCCGCTGGGTCGATACCCCATGCCAGCCGATCGGCATCCGCAACGTCCTTCACTACCTCACCGCCTGCCTTGAATGCGAAGCGACCATCGGCGACACCTTCGATATCGGCCAGGAAGAGATCGTCACCTACCGGCAGTTGATGACCACCTTTGCCGAAGAGGCCGGACTGATCAAGCGCTTTATCATCCCGGTACCGGTTTTGACCCCGCGGCTCAGCTCGTACTGGATACACCTGGTCACCCCGGTACCGTCCGCGCTCGCCCGCCCTCTGGCCGAAGGGCTGCGCAACGAGGTGATCTGCCACGATTTCCGTATCCGAGAGCTGCTGCCGCAGGATCTCTTCGACTGCCGCAAGGCCGTCCGCCTGGCCCTGGAACGAACCCGCGGCCACCAGATCGAAAGCTCGTGGACCGATGCCGGCGCCATCCCCCCGGCCGAATGGGCCACCCCCGATGACCCGGCCTGGGCGGGAGGGACCCAGTTCAACGATTCTCGGCAGATTCTGCTTTCGGCGCCGGCCGAAGAAATCTGGAAAGCGGTCATGCGCATCGGCGGCGAAACCGGCTGGTACTACGGCAACTGGCTCTGGGGGGTGCGCGGATTTATCGACCGCATCGCCGGAGGGTTCGGCCTGCAGCGGGGCCGGCGCTGCCCCCTCGACCTCCACCCCGGCGATGCCCTTGACTTCTGGCGGGTCAGCCGGGTCGAAAAACCGCTGCTGCTGCAGCTGGTAGCCGAAATGAAAGTGCCCGGCCGGGCCGTGCTCGAATTTCACCTGGTGGAAGCCTCCACCGACCAGACGTTTCTCCAGCTCAGGGCGCGTTTTCTGCCCCGCGGCGTGCTCGGCATCCTCTACTGGTACGCCGTCTGCCCCATGCATGAGCTGGTTTTCAACGGCATGCTCTCCGGCATCGGCAAAAGCCTGCAGAAGCCGATCCTCAGGGGGCCCGAGAAGATCAAATGAGGCCAGGGACTCTGACTTTGTGAAACAGCGGGGATAACGCCATGCACCTTCTCGAGCGGGAAATCGTACTCAACGCCAATCCGAACAAGGTCTGGGAGTTCCTCGCCACCCCCGCCAACCTCAACGAACTGACCCCGCCCGATCTGCAGTTCAGAATCCTGTCCGAAGTTCCCGACAAGATGTACCAAGGGCTAACCATCCTCTACGAGATACAGATCCCCATCTTCGGCAAGCACCGGTGGCTGACCGAGATCAAGCATATCCGCGAAGGAACCTTTTTTGTCGACGAGCAGCGCGTCGGCCCCTACAAACTCTGGTACCACCAGCATCAGCTCGAGAGTTACGAGATCAAAAAAACCCGCATGGTCGACCGGGTCTTCTACCGAATGCCGTTCGGCGTGGTCGGCACCCTGGTGCATGAAATATGGGTAAAAAAGATGCTGAAAGAGATCTTCGACTACCGGGCGCTGCGTCTCAAGGAGCTGTTCGGATAGGGGAAATCGGGAAGGGGGGCGGGGACCGGAAAGCGGCAGCGGAGATCTCAGTTTCTGTCGTTCTCCGGCCACAACAGGCTCTGGAAGGGGGCAACCGGCGGCGCCTCGAAGCGCTGTACCAGGTCGAGGCCCTGCTCCGGTTGGGCAAAGAGATATCCCTGCCCCTTGGTACAGTCGTTCTGCCGCAGAAAGTTCATCTGGTCGACCGTTTCGATCCCCTCGGCCATCACCGTCAGGTTCAGGGATTTGGCCAGCGCGATCCGGTCACATCGGTCAGGAAGGAGCGGTCTATTTTCAAATTGCGGATCGGAAACTTGCTCAGGTAGCTCAGCGAGGCGTAGCCGGTACCGAAATCGTCGATCGCCAGCCGGATGCCCCGCTGGTCGAGAGCGGTGAGAAGAGGCTGCATCTCCTTGACATTTTCCATCAGGGCGCTTTCTGTGATCTCCAGCTCCAGCCACCTGGCATCGAATCCGGTTTCCTCGAGAATCCATTCGACCATCGACAGGAATCCCGGCTGGCGAAGCTGCCTGGCCGAGATGTTCACGGCCATCCGCACCGCCTGGCGGCCGTCCTGCAGCCACCGGCACCCCTGCTCACAGGCCTGGTGCAGCACCCACTCGCCGATGGGGACAATCAGCCCGGTCTCTTCGGCCAGGGGGAGGAACTCCTCCGGGAGAACCAGGCCCTTTTCGGGATGGTGCCAGCGGACCAGCGCCTCCATACCGATCACGTTTCCGGTCACGAAATCGATCTGGGGCTGAAAATGCAGCTTGAGCTGCTCATGCTCCAGGGCGCGACGGAGATCGTTTTCGAGCATCA
The DNA here is from genome assembly GCA_945787285.1 of uncultured Desulfuromonadales bacterium. Classification (GTDB taxonomy): domain Bacteria; phylum Desulfobacterota; class Desulfuromonadia; order Desulfuromonadales; family Trichloromonadaceae; genus CALZIC01. Next base: position 20,641 of record CALZIC010000025.1, on the reverse strand, counting down.
GCAGCTGATGAGTGCGGGCGTTCATATCCGCAGTGTAAAACTGAAACAGGTTGCGCCCTTTTTCCTTGGCCCGGAACATGGCAACATCGGCACTCTTGATCAGCGCCTCGCCGTCCTCTCCATCGTTCGGGAAAAGGCTGATGCCGATACTGGTGGTAACGAACAGCTCGTGCCCCTTGACCTCGAGGGGCGCTGCCAGCGCCACCAGAACCTTGTTGGCGAAAGTGGCGACACTCGCCGCGTCCTGAACCTCTTCGAGCAGAATCACGAACTCGTCCCCGCCGAAGCGGGCTACGGTATCCGAGGCGCGAACGAGCCCCTGAAGACGCTGGGCAACCGCTTTCAATACCTGATCGCCGATCTCATGGCCGAGCGAATCGTTGATGATCTTAAAACGATCGAGGTCGAAGAAGAGAAGAGCGGCCTGACGCCCGGAGCGCCTGGCCTTGCTCATGGCGTGATAGAGACGGTCGTTGAAGAGAAGGCGGTTGGGCAACTGGGTCAATGAGTCGTGGTGGGCCAGGTGCTTGAAACGGTCTTCATTCTGGCTGATCGCTTCGGCCGACCATTTGTTCTTGAGGGCCAGGGCATAAATGGCCGCCAGGCGCTCCAACAGCTCCTGGTCCTTTTCCTGGTATTCGGTTTCGGCGTTGGCCAGGATCAGAACGCCCAGGCAGGCATCCTCGTCCACAGCCGGGACACCGAGGAACCGGCGGATCGGAACATGCCCTTCGGGCACCCCGGAGGAGTGCGGGTGCTGCTGCGGCTGGTTGCTCAGCAGCGGGCGACGCTCCCTCAGGACCACGCCCCAGAGACCACTGAACGATGAAAAAACGACGTCCTTTGCCGGAAGCGGTTCTCCCTCCCAGACCTCGTGACTCATGGTCGGGCACACCAGGTGACCCGAAACCGGGTCGACATGTCCGACAAAACCATGACGGCTACCGGTCAATATTTTGGCTTTTTCCAGGATGGCCAGGGAAATTTCCTCAGCCGTCGAGGGGCTCAGCAGCAGGCGACTCAGCTCGGCGATGGACCGGTTGATGTCGAGTTCACGCTGCAGCGCCTCTTCGGCCTGCCTGCGCACGGTGATATCGCGAATCGCCCCGAGGTAACCCAACACTTCCCCCGCGGGCGACTTGATCACCGTCCCCAGGGTTTCCCCCGAAAAGCGGCTGCCGTCTTTTCGTGCATAACTGACCACATAGGGCTGCAGGTTCTCCTCGGCACCACGGTTGAACCGCAGTCTCCCCTGGCGTTCATGTTCCTCCTCGCTGGCATAGAGCACGACGGTTTTCCTGCCCTGCAGCTCTTCAGGGGCATAACCGAAGATCCGGGTCACCCCCGGATTGCAGCGCACAATTTCCCGGTCGGGATTACACAGAATAAGCCCATCGGGCACGCTGTTCAAAGCGGCCCCAAAGAGGGTCCTTTCCCGCGCCAGCTCCTGCTCCACCCGCCGCCTTTCGGCTATTTCGCTTTCAAGCTGGGCATTCTTGGCAGAAATATCGCGCAGACCCTTTTTAACCTGATACCGGCTGATGACCGCGGCAGAGAGCTGCAACAGCAGCAGCAGGCCGAGAATCTCGATGCCCGGCCAGACCCAGCGGGGAATGGAGCTGGGCACTCCCCCGCCCAGCCATGCTTCGACACGCTGGTAATAGTAGGATCCGGGATCGTCTTTCCAAGTGATCAATTGGCGGTCGACCGCCTCCTTAAAGCGATCGCCGCCGGTCTGCGAGAAAGCATAGCGCACCGACACGGGGTTCAGGACAACCGGCGTCTTTACAACCTGATCGTCAGGCTTCAAGCCGGCATGGGTGATACGGCTACCCAAAGCGGCATCGGCCGAACCGGTCCGCAAGGCATTCAGGACGCTTGAATAATCGGGGTATTCCAGAAATTTGACATTCAGGGAGAATTTTACGGCGAGATCTTTCAGACCGTTGGGTTGTGCATAGTGAACATCCCCCTTGAGAACCGCCACCTCTTTGCCCTGCAGGTCGAGTATCGATTCGAGGGTGTTTTCGGCCGGGGCGTAAATCTGGCCCCAGTTGGAAAATACGGTTTCGGTAGAAAAGAGAAATTCCCGTTCCCGCTGCGGGGTATGGGCCATCGACACCAGGATGTCGATTTTTTCGGCAGACAGGTTCGCCAGCCCCTCGTCCCAGGATCCCGGCACGAAATCGAGCGACCACCCTTCGTTTTCGGCGATTTTCCGCAGCAGGTCGGCAAACAGCCCCTGCACCCTGCCCCTGTCATCAAAATCGATCAGGGGGGGATTCTGGTAAACGCCGACCCGCACCACCTCTGCGGAGTAGAGTGGCCATGCCACCAGCAGAAGGCACGCCCCGGTAAGCATCATTCGAATCAAAATGCGATATAAAACGTGGCCCAGTTGCATTTATCGACACCCTGTATGGAAACAAAGGAGGATGACCATTAAATCAGAAACCTTTAGAATCTGCAAATCCCGCACCAATAAGGCGGGGGTTTTACTTGAAGCAACACCGCACATACCCTATCCAACAACTTAAGCCTTTTCTTTTCAAAGGGTTACCTCCCGGCCTCCGTCGCCAGCAGCCTTTTGACATCCCCCAGTCATTATGGTACAAACCTTTCGCACCGAAATCTTTCCGACAGAAAAAACAGGCATTTTGGCCATTTTCTATTTCGGCTCTTGCTGAGGAACGCATGCTCACCGACATCTCCCTCGAACCGGCACAGGCAACGGAACCTTCTGGAAGAGGTTCATCCCGACGCCTGCGACTGAGAAAAAAGCACCACTCCCCCCCTTTCAAGGGCCGGGCGACATCTAGTGCCCCAACGGGACAGTAGGCACGACTCCCCTTTGCCGGTTTTCACACCGACCCCGCTCCATCCTGGCACCAACTCCGAACGCTACAGGCCGTAACCGGCCCGTGCCCGATTATAGATAACCCGTTGCAGAACAGAAGAAAGGTGGCCATTCCCCCGACCCATTCGGGCGCTCTGGCCGATGATGATTCATGGCTGAAAAAATCCGCGTCGAAAATCTGTACAAAGTTTTTGGCAAAAAACCGCATACCGCGATTCCGCAACTGCAGGCCGGCATCGCCAAGCAGGAACTGCTCAAGAAACACCAGTTGACCGTCGGCGTCGACAACGTCTCCTTTGGTCTAGAGGAAGGACAGTTTCTGGTCGTCATGGGGCTCTCCGGGAGCGGCAAATCGACCTTGATCCGCTGCCTCAACCGCCTGATCGAACCGACCCACGGCAAAGTATACATCGATGGCGTCGATATCACCGAAATTTCCGAAGAGCAGCTGCGTCAGAAGCGCCAAGCCAAATTCGGCATGGTCTTTCAGCGCTTCGCCCTTTTTCCCCACCGAACGGTTCTGAAGAACGCCGAGTACGGCCTCGAGGTGCAGGGCGTGGCTCCCGAATTGCGCCGACAGAAGGCGATGGAGGCCCTCGAACTGGTGGACCTCAAGGGGTGGGAGGAAAGTTATCCCGATCAGCTCAGCGGCGGCATGCAGCAGCGGGTCGGCCTGGCCCGCGCCCTGGCCCTCGATCCCGACATCCTGCTGATGGACGAGGCATTTTCCGCCCTCGACCCGCTGATCCGCAGGGAAATGCAGGACGAGCTGCTGGCCCTGCAGAGCCGGGTCAACAAGACCATCGTCTTCATCACCCATGACCTCGATGAGGCGCTTAAGCTCGGCGACAAGATCATCATCATGAAGGACGGAGCAGTGGTCCAGCAGGGAACTCCCGAAGACATCCTGACCAGCCCTGCAGACGACTACGTGGAGAAGTTCATCGAGGATGTCGACGTCTCCAAGGTTCTCACAGCCGAGTCGGTGATGCACAAGGCTTCGGCCGTTACCTTCCCCAAAGACGGCCCCAAAACCGCCCTGCACAAAATGAAGGAGATCGGCATCTCAAGCATTATGGTGGTCAACAAGGAGCGCCAGCTTCTCGGCATGGTTCACGCCGAGGACACCTCGAAGCTCGCCAGGCAGCACGAACCGAGTCTCGAATCGATCCTGGTTCGGGATATTCCCAGCGTGCACCCCTCGACCAGCCTCCATGAACTCTTCAATATCGAAAGCTTTCCCGTGGCCGTGGTCGACGACGAACAAAAGCTGAGGGGGATCGTCATTCGCGGCGCCCTGCTGGCCGCCATGTCGGAAAGGAGGATCCACTGATGAACATGCCGATTCCCAAATTCCCTCTGGGCAAGGCCATCGAGGCGATCATCGATTTTTTCACCGACCACTTCGCCTTTTTGACCAAGGGGCTTTCGAAAATCACCGAGACCGGGATCGACGCCCTGGTCGACGGCATGCTCTTTCTCCCCCCCTGGCTGCTGATTCTGGTCTTCGCCGCCCTGGCGGCCTGGCTGAGCAACCGGCGCATCGCCCTGTTCACCCTCTTCGGGCTCCTCTTCATCTGGAACCTCGGCCTCTGGAAAGTGACCGTTTCGACCATCGCCCTGGTGCTGATCGCCACGCTGGTCGCGGTCTGCATCGGCGTGCCGATCGGCACCCTCGCCGCCCTGTACCGGGGGGTAAACCGGGTCACCATGCCGATTCTCGACTTCATGCAGACCATGCCGGCCTTCGTCTACCTGATCCCGGCGATCCCCTTTTTCGGCCTGGGCCCGGTCTCGGCCATCTTCTCCACGGTGATCTTCGCCATGCCCCCGGCCATTCGCCTGACCTGCCTCGGCATCCAGCAGGTACCGGAGGAGCTGATCGAGGCGGCCGACGCCTTCGGCTCCACCCGCAGCCAGAAACTGTTCAAGCTGCAGCTCCCCCTGGCCCGCCCGACCATCATGGCCGGGGTCAACCAGACCATCATGCTCTCGTTGTCGATGGTCGTCATCGCCGCCATGATCGGCGCCGGAGGCCTCGGCGGCGAAGTGTGGAAAGCGATCCAGCGCCTCAAGCCCGGCATGGGCTTCGAAGCCGGGCTCGGCGTCGTCATCGTCGCCATCATCCTAGACCGCATCACCCAGAACATCGGCAAGAATTCTATGAACAAAGGAGGTACAAAATGAAAAAAAGGCTTTTGCTTGCCACCGTGCTCGTGCTGGCCGCAAACCTTTCGGCCTGCGCCGGCAAAGGGCAGGAAGTTCAAACGAAGGTCAAGTGCCCCGCCTGCGGCACCCAGTTCGAAATGCCTCCTCACGGCCGGTAACACCGGCGTCCAGATTGTTCATTAATTTTCAATACCCAAGGAGATCTCCATGAAAAAAATACTGTCCCTGCTACTGGTCTTCACCACCCTGTTTCTCGGCGCCTGCTCCGAAGAGCAGAGCGCAACCGGCGAAGCGGCCCCGTCGAAGAAGGTCACCCTGGCCTACGTCGAATGGGTGGCCGAGGTGGCCAGCACCAACGTCATGAAGGTGGTCCTCGAAGAACTCGGCTACGACGTCGAGATCCTTCCGGTCAGCGCCGCCGCCATGTGGCAGTCCCTGGCCAGCGAAGATGCCGACGGCATGACCTCCGCCTGGCTGCCGACCACCCACGGTCACTACCTCGACGCGGTGAAAGACAAGGTCGAAGACCTCGGCCCGAACCTGGTCGGAACCCGCATCGGCCTGGTCGTTCCCAAGTACGTCACCATCGACTCCATCGGCGAGATCGAAGCGAACGCCGACAAATTCAGCGGCAAAATCATCGGCATCGATCCCGGCGCAGGCATCATGAGCCTGACCGAAAAGGCCCTGTCCGATTACGGCCTGAACAGCCTGAAGTTGATGTCGGGGAGCGGAGCGACCATGTCCGCCACCCTCGGAGACGAAATCAAGAACAACAACTGGGTTGTCGTTACCGGCTGGACCCCCCACTGGAAGTTCTCCCGCTGGGAGCTCAAGTATCTCAAAGACCCCAAGGGAATTTACGGCGGTGAGGAGACCATCAACACTATCGTCCGCAAGGGGCTCAAGGAAGAGATGCCCAAGGTCCACGCGGTGCTCGACAACTTCAACTGGACTCCGGCCCAGTGCGAAGCGCTGATCGCTGCCAACCAGGAAGACGGGGCCGACCCCTACGCCAACGCCAAGAGCTGGGTCGAGCAGAACCGCGAACTGGTCAACGGCTGGCTGCCGAAGTAGTTTTTAATACAATTCCAAGGAGTGCCACGTTTTGACCATTTCCACCAAGTTTCCAACCATCCTTCTCGCGTTCGTCCTGGCCCTGGGCCTGAGTGCCTTTCCCGCCCAGGCGGAAGAGACCGTTTCCCTCGAAGCCTTCACCGCCCTGCAGAAGCGGGTCGCCGAGCTCGAAGCCCTGCTGCTGAAGCAGGCGCAGCTCTCTCCGCCCCCCCAGGCCGCAGCAGCGACGGCTGATGCTGACAAGGACGCTGCCCAGGCCGAATCGGCCGAAACCACAAGCGAGGAGCTTCTCGCCAAGGTCGCCGACCACCTCGACGTCGGCGGGGCCCTGCGCTTCAACTACACCTACAACGACGACGACCGCTGGCACAAGGACGGCAAGGAAAAGGGGGGCGACATGAAATTCGACCTCTTCCGCCTCGACGTCAACGGCTCGTACAGCGATGTTCTGATCTCGGCCCAATACCGTTTCATGGAGGACATGCATTTCATCCATCACGGCTGGGTCGGCTACAACCTCACCGAAGAGACCGGGGTGCAGCTCGGCCTGACCCAGGTCCCCTTCGGCATCCTCCCCTACGCCTCGCACAACTACTGGTTCGGCGTCCCCTACTACCTCGGGCTCGAAGACGACTACGACCTCGGCGTCAAGCTGCTGCACGCAGACGGTCCCTTCGACCTGCAGCTGGCCTTCTTCAAGAACGGCGACTTCGGCAGCGCTTCGGATCTTGAGCGCTACTCCTACGACATCGTCAAGGAAGGGGCCCAGAACAACGAGGAGACCAACCAGTTCAACCTGCGCGCCGCCTATACCCTCTCCCACGGCGAGCTCGGCTCCACCGAGCTCGGCGTTTCCGGGGAGTGGGGACAGCTCTACAACAGCGATACCAAGGATATGGGCGATCACTGGGCCGCCTCCGCCCACCTCAACGGCTACTACGGTCCCTTCAACCTGATGCTCGAGGTTATCGACTACCAGTACAATGCCGAAAACCCGGCCGGGGTCAGCGACAAGACCGTGCGGGTCGGCGCCTTCGGCTTCGGGCATGACATCGCCGCCGACGGCACCGTGTATGTGGCGAACCTGAGCTACGACGTCCCGGTCACCTGGGGCCCGGTCAGCAAGCTGACCTTCTACGACGACTACAGCCGCCTGGTCAAAGGCGAGGACGAGTTCGAGGACTCGGAAATCAACACCCTCGGCTGCCTGATCAGCGCCGGTCCCGTCTACACCTACGTCGACTTCATCATGGGCAAGAACGCCACCTGGATCGGCAGCGTCGGGGCCGACGGTTTCGGTGCGGGCAAGCACCGCGATGACGGCTGGAACACCAAGTTCAACATCAACCTCGGCTACTACTTCTAGTAGACACATCCAAGGGCCTGCCCGGCATAAAACGGGCAGGCCCTTTTCAATAGGTTCGCCAGCTCTCAGCTCTCAGCTCTCAGCTCTCAGCCCTCAGCCCTCTGCCCTCTGCCCTCTGCCCTCTGCCCTCTGCCCTCTGCCCTCTGCCCTCTGCCTTGCCCCCTTCCCGTTTGACAAAGCCGAAAAATGAATTAAATATTTAAAATAGTGCTCCGGCAAACGAGAGGAGGTTTCATGAAAGCGTTCATTCCCCTGGCCCTGACCCTGGCCCTGCTGCTGACGTCCTGGGTGCAACGTCTTGAGGCCTCCGAGTTGCCCCTCGGACTCCCCCCCGTCCCCATCCCCGCCGATAACCTGCAAAGCCCGGAAAAAATCGCCCTCGGCAAGCTCCTGTACCACGACAAGCGTTTCAGCGCCGACGGCACCATCAGCTGCGCTAGCTGCCACGACCAGCAGAAGGCCTTCGCCGACGGCCTGCCGACGGCCGAAGGGGTCGGCAAGCAGAAGGGGACCCGCAATTCTCCGACCGTGCTCAATTCCGCCTTTTACACCACCCAGTTCTGGGACGGACGCCGCGCGAGCCTGGAGGAGCAGGCCAAGGACCCCTTTCTTAACCCGATCGAGCACGGACTCGACAATCACCAGGCCATCCTCAAGGTCGTCCGCGGCGACAGCACCTACCTCGAGCAGTTCCTCAAGGTGTTCGCCGTCGACCCCGAAGAAATCACCATCGACCACGTGGTCAAAGCCATCGCCAGCTTCGAACGGACGATTATCTCCGGCAACTCTCCCTTCGACCGCTACCAGTACGGCGGCGAGAAGGACGCCATGTCCGAGGCGGCCATCCGCGGGCTGGCGATCTACCGGGACAAGGGGCGCTGTCAGAGCTGCCACTCCATCGACCAGACCCATGCCCTTTTCACCAACAACGACTTCCACAACGTCGGGGTCGGCTTCAAGACCATCGAGCCGCGCCTGATGGAGATCGTCAACGCCTACCGCACCGCCCATGCCAAAGGCGAAGCGATCGACGAAAAGGTGCTGACCGATGCCGAAACCTCCGAGCTCGGCCGATTCGTCCTCACCATGCGCCTCTCCGATATCGGCCGCTTCAAGACCTCGGGGCTGCGCAACATCGCCGTGACCGCCCCGTACATGCACGACGGAAGCCTGAATACCCTTGATGAGGTGATCGACCTCTACGACAAGGGGGGGGAAGCCAACCCCTTCCTCGACAGCGGCATCCGGGTTCTCAACCTGAGCGACCAGGAAAAAACCGACCTGGTCGAATTCCTCAAAGCCCTGACCAGTCCCGAATATGTCCATCTCCAGAACTGATACCCTAAGGAGCGTGCCATGAGTCGAACGTTCAGCCGAAGAACCTTTTTGCATCAACTCGGCGCAGCCGCCGCCGTCTCAGCCCTGCCGCTAAGCCTGGTGGAGATCGTATGGGGACAGGAAAAGGGAGAGAGCTTCACCTTCGCCTACATTTCCGACCCCCACATCACCCAGATCAAAGGGGCCAGTTTCGTCGAAAATTTCGACAAGGGGCTGCAGAAGGCGGTCACCGAGGCCAACTTCATGTTTCCCCAGCCCGACTTCGTGGTCTTCGGCGGCGATCTGGCCCAGCTCGGCAAGCGCGAAGAGCTCGATCACGGCATGGAGATACTCTCCAAGCTCAGCGTCCCGGTCCACTACGTCATCGGCGAGCACGACTACTACCTTGATCTCGGCAAGTACTGGGAAGAAAAAATCAGCAAGCTCTACTACAGCTTCGACCACAAGGGGATCCACTTTGTGGTGCTCAACAGCATTCTCACCGATGACGATTGGACCAACAAACGGTGGGCGAGCGCCGAGGAGCGCATGGGGAACATGGCCCGCCTCGACAACCCCAACGGCTCTCCCTTCATGGTCAAGGAGGCTCAGCGCGCATGGCTCAAGGCCGATTTGGAGAAGCTGGACAAAAAGACACCGGTGGTGGTCATGTCCCACTCCCCGCTCTACAAAATCTACAAGGGATGGAACTTCTGGACCGACGATGCCGAGGAGGTGCAGGCGCTGCTGCAGCCATTTGACCAGGTAACCGTGCTGCACGGCCACGTCCACCAGGTGCTTTACAACCAGATCGGCACAATCTCTTTCCACGCCATGATGTCCACCGCCTGGCCCTGGCCCTACCCGACCACCTATGCCCAGGCCAAACCGATGGTGCCGAAAATGACCGTCCCGATGAACCGGGCCGACCCCTTCCATGAACGGGACGCGACCGGTTGGTCGATGATCGACCTTGAAAGCGGCGACGTCATCAACAAAGTCGAGCTCTGGGAAAACACCCCGAGGACCATCTCCAAAGACAAGAAGCTGGGACACCCCGCCGATTCCACTTACCAGGACCCGGCCAAACGCATACCGCCCCAGCAACACTACTAAGGAAAAGACAAAGGAAAGGAATTGAGCGTTATGGCAAAAGGGATTTTTCTGGGGATTTTTTCGTTGCTGGTGGGCCTGCTGCTGTTCACCCCCGGTACCCGGGCCGACGAGTTTACCGAGGCCGATCTGAAAAAGTGGCAGGAAGATTTCCAGGTGGTGGTTCAGGAAGGGGAACGGCTCTTCCACAGCGCCCTGGGGAGCAACGCGGTCTCCTGCGACATGTGCCACCCCAACGCCACCAACACCCATCCGGAAACCTACCCCAAGGTCCAGAAGCAGATCGGCAAGGTGATCGGTTTGCGCGACATGATCAACTGGTGCCTGAAAAACCCCCTCAAAGGGGAGGAGATGGCGGCCGACGATCCGCGTATGGTCGCCCTGGAAGCCTACATCACCTGGGAACGGCGCGGGGTGGCGCTCGAGCCGGGGAAACATTGATAAGGTATGGTCAGTGGGTAGTAGGAGACTGATGCATTTCAAAACCAAGGGGCTGCCGTCAGGCAGCCCCTTGTGTCATTCGTTCTTTCCCTCGCCGTTCCCCGCCCCCCGCGGGCTCTTGATTCTCATCCGCGGAGATCCGGTAATCAGCCGCGCCCCCTTGTGAAAAGAGGCATAGTGCCACACCCAGGACATCATCACGAAGAAACGGCGGCGAAACCCGACCAAAAAGTAGATGTGGATCATCGACCAGAGAAGCCAGGCGAAAGAACCGCTGAACCTGTGCTTACCCAGGGCCGCCACCGCCTTGAAGCGACCGATGGTCGCCATGCTCCCCTTGTCGCGGTATTTGAACGGAGGGCGCTCCTGTGGAGAGATCGCTCCCGCCACCTCCTTGCCGATCAGGTCGGCCACGAACAGCCCCATCTGCTTGGCAGCCGGGGCCACCCCCGGCACCGGGTCGCCGCTTTCAGGGTCGACCACATGAGCCAGGTCTCCGGCCACAAAGACTTCCGGATGCCCAGGCAGCGACAAGTCGCCATTCACCATCACCCTCCCCTGGCCATCGAGCTCGCATCCCAGAGATCTCACCACTGGCGCCCCCTGAACCCCGGCGGCCCAGATCACGTTTTCGGTGGACAGCCTCTGATCGCCGATGTAGATCGCCCCGTCCTCCATCTCGGTCACCCTGCTGTTGAGCAAGACCTCCACCCCCATTTCAGCCAGGTCCAACTCGGCCCGGCGCCCCATCTCTTCGGGCATCGCCTGCAGCAGGCGGTCGGCCGCCTCGACCAGGATTATGCGGGCGGTGGTCGTGTCGATATGCCTGAAATCGCTGGGAATGGAGTGGGCGGCTATTTCCTTGAGCGCGCCGGCCAGTTCGACCCCGGTCGGACCGCCGCCGACCACCACAAAGGTCAACTTTCCCCGCCGTGACTCCTCATCCTCCTCGCACTCGGCCTCCTCAAGGGCCATCAGGATGCGCCGGCGAATCTCCAAGGCATCGTCGATGGTTTTCAGCCCCGGAGCAATCGCCTGCCAGCCATCTTTTCCGAAATAGGAATGCGTTGCACCGATGGCCAACAGCAGGTAGTCGTAGCGGGCCGACCCGCTCGGAAAATGCACCTCCCGTTTTTCCAGATCGATACCGGTCAGTTCACCGAGACGCACTTCGGCATTCACCTGCTCCTTGAGGATATGCCGGATCGGCGAGGCGATATCGGCGGGGGAAAGGACCGCCGTGGCCACCTGGTACAGAAGGGGCTGAAAAAGGTGGTAGTTCTGCCGGTCGGCCAGCAGTACTGAAACCGGGGCATCACCTAAAGCCTTGGCCGCATTGATACCGGCAAAACCGCCGCCGACGATGACGACCTTTGGGGGTATGCTGTCGTTGGAGCTATTCTTTTCGGACATCATTTCTCCTGTCGGGAACTTGAAGTCGTAAAAGAATACCATATCACTCCGCTTTTACTGAAAAGTGATTATTCCTGGATAAAAAAACCCGCGGCCTATGCCGCAGGTTTTTTGGAGCCTATTTTTCTCAATGCTTGTTGATTCTTAACTTTGATGTTTTCTGCTTAGGTCCAGGAGACGATTCAGAACCTGTCCGGGTCTCCTGTTTTACAGTATTTGCGAGCCCCCCAACCCTGTGCTCTAAGGACATCACGCGGATCGAGCCCTGAACCAACCCTTCCCCGACAAGAGTACTGGGAGGGGCTCAGCGGCGTGGCGTTTCAAATGGTTCGACCAGGTGGATCTGCGGCCGCCACGTCCCCAGCGTCAAAGGGCGCTCCGGCGTCGAATCGTTGAGCTGTTCCAATACCTTCTGCGCATCTTCAATCAGGGCAGCAAGGTCGAGCCCCTGGCAAACGGGCAAGAAGGGGCGTAGTAGCTGGCTCCCCTTTTCGAGCAACAGCCTGGCCCCATTTTCGTTGCCGCGCTGCAGATGGAGCAGACCGACCCCGATCTGAAGCACCCCCTGATAGAACCTGCGCAGTGGCCTCTGCTCGGCAACCCAAAGGTCTTCCAGAGTTTCATGGCAGATGAAATAGTCGCCGGCATTGAACTGACGGACTGCGGCGAGCAGGGTCGCCGAGGGGGGCTGACGGCAGGGGTCGTCTTGAGCATTGGTCGATCGCATGGTGTGGTCTTTTCTGAAGGTCACCCTTTGGAGCCTGGTGGTTTCTGCTTCGCCGACGGGTCGGCCAGAGCCCCCGTTTCAAGGACCGGCGAAGCGTCGATCTTACCGGCCTCCATCAGATCGACGACTTTTTCAAGCGCCAGGGTAATCGAAACCTGCTCCAGCTCCGGCAGAATCTTGAAAGCCTCGGCCAATGTGTCCTGCAGCGGAGAAGGGGCCTTCTCAACCAGCTTCGCCCCGGACTCGGTCACCCCGATCTGGACCTGTCGGCGGTCGCGGCTGCTGCGCGAGCGCGTCACCAATCCCTTTTCCTCGAGACGATCGACGATGCCGACGATGGTACTCGGGCTCAGGTAGACCTTCTTGGCCAGCCCGGTCGTCGTCAGGGGACCGGACTCCTGAAGGGTCAGCAGGCAGCCGAGCTGCGGCCCGGTAATTTTGTAATGCTGGGACAGCTTGCGGGAATGGATTTCCACCGCACGGATAATCCTTCGCAGGGACTGGAGCACCCGCAGTTCGTAACTCCCTTTCGGAATGTCGGGTGTCGTTAAAGAGTCAGCCGTGGCAACTTCGCCGGACGGTCTGTTTTCCTGGGTATGTGGAGCCTTGGCCATGCGCTCTCCTGTCAGCGAAGGATTAGAGGTTTCGATATCAGGCTTATCTGACATAAAACGCCTCCGCCTGTCAAGGATAGCCGCTGCCTTCACCCCCCAGTTTTGACAACCTACGCTTCGTTGTGGTACAAATGCTTCGCATTGAAACTATTCGTACCCGCATTTCCTATTCCAAACTTTTTTCCGGATTGGGAAATGCTTATCCATCCCGAACCAGATGCGTCGCGCAACCTCCAATCCTCTCATCACCCTGCTCTCCTGCCGCGACTGACTGTGAGGCCCTCTTCTCCGGCCCCAAAACCTTTAACATCAAGGAACCAAATGAAACCGCCAGCTGAAACTTTCCCCGCCGACTGGAGCACGGTCGACTGGAAGGCTGAACTGAAAAACAACATCACCTCTGTCGAACAGCTCGGTCAATACCTCCCCCTCTCCGAGGACGAAAAGGCCGACCTGGATAAAATTATCGAAGCCCACCCGATGAACATCCCGCGCTACTACCTGAGCCTTATCGACGGCGATGCCACCGAGGATCCAATCCGCAAATTATCGGTTCCGACCGCGGACGAACTGATCGTCGCCGGGGCCATGGGGGAGACGACCAGCGACCCCTACGGCGACGACAAGCACGACAAGGGCAACGGCATTCTTCACAAATACAGCTATACTGCCCTGGTGGTCGCCACCGAATACTGTTCCATGTACTGCCGCCACTGCTTTCGCAAGCGGATGGTCGGCCTGCCCAACGATCAGACGGTGCAGAACTTTCAGGCGGCGGCCAAGTACATTGCCGCCCATCCCGAAATCACCAACGTGGTCGTTTCAGGGGGTGACCCGTTCCTTCTCCCCACCGACGTCATCAAGGCCATGCTCAACGCCTTGCGCGACATCCCCCATCTCAACTACGTCCGCATCGGCACCCGCGCTCCGGTGGTCTACCCGATGCGTTTCTTCGATGATGAGCTGATCGAGTTTTTGAAGGAGTTCAATCGGGAAAAAACCCTTTTCGTGCCGACCCACTTCAACCATCCCAGGGAAATCACCCCGGTCGCCGCACAGGCGGTTCTGCGCCTGCGTGAGGCCGGGCTCACCGTCAACAATCAGGCGGTTTTCCTGCGCGGCGTCAACGACGATGTAGATACTCTGGTCGAGCTGATGAACGGCCTGGTGCGCATTGGTATCAGCCCCTACTACCTCTACCAGTGCATGCCCGTGGCCCGGGTCCGACACCATTTTCAGGTGCCGCTCAAAGAGGGGATCGACATCATCGATGCCGCCCGCCAGCGCCTTGACGGCTATGCCAAGCGGTTCAAGTTCATCCTCGGCCACGATATCGGCAAAATCGAGATCTGCGGGCGCGCGGGGGACAAGGCGATTCTGAAGCAGATTCATGCCCGCCAGGACCACCCCGAAGAAGCCTCGCGAATTCTGGTGCGCCAGCTGACCGAAACCGGCGGGTGGCTCGACGACCTCCCCGAGGTTGAACTGTAAGGCCCCGCAGCGACCCACATAGTGACAACCACACAAGCTCCCGGCAATAAAACCGGGAGCTTGTCTATTTCCAAGGAAAATTCACTGCCTCCCGATGTCAACAAGATTGGCCAAGGTATAATTGAAGGAGAGAAAGACAACAGAAAGGAGCCGACCATAATGAACAAAGAAAGTTATTTCCATGTATGCCTGGAAAGCGAAGCCGGTCGGGATGCTTTCGTGAGTCACCCCTCCACCAACGAAGAGGGAATCGTCACCCGGTGTATTCCCCAGTCCGACCATATCGTCGTGCAAACCCCCGACAGCCAGAAGCGTTGCTGGGATTACCGTGAATGTGAAACGATGCAGCGGTCTCCGCAGGAATGGCC
>CALZIC010000025.1:0-5661 GCA_945787285.1 uncultured Desulfuromonadales bacterium | reverse complement strand
AAAAAGGCACCCATAGCGGGTGCCTTTTTTCGTCGATGTCTACTTCAACTCGAAAGCGACCTTGAGCACGACCTGGTACTCGTTCACCTTGCCGTCGTCTCCGATGTGGCCGCGCACCTCCTGAACCTCGAACCAGGAGAGTTTATCGAGAGACTTCTGCGCCCTGGAGACCGCCTGCTGAATCGCGTCCTCAATGCCGCCTTTCGAGATGCCGATCACTTCGACCTTCTTGTAGGTCCTGCCTTGTCCGTAAGTCATTTGCGCCTCCTCTGAAAAAAGGAAATCCGGAAAGCTACCCGAGGAGGCTGTCGGACTTCACATGAACCGACTGCAAAACAGACTGTTCGGTCCGTCAAATCCGACAGCCTCCTAGGAAAAGATTAGCATCCCGCAACCTCCTGTAAAGGCAGAGCAGGCGGCGAGAGAAGGTTTTACCTGAGCGCCGACCACCAGGCGGTGACCACCAGGCCGACGCTCGCCAGCGCCAGCAGGGCGTTGCCCGCCGTGCCGGGCCGACCGAAACGCTCGAGCGCCGATTCGGCAAAGCCCCCCAGCACAAGTCCGGCGAGAAAACCGAACAGGTGCGCTCCGATGTCAGTATTGTCCCCTCCCGCCCCGAGCATGGCCAGAAGCGCCAGGGCCGAGGCGACCGGCAGTGGCCAGCGCCGCCGCAGCCTCAGGTGGTGACGATGACGAACCAGGCTGATGGCGGCCAGCAGACCGACAACGCCAAAAATGGCGGTGGAAGCCCCAACCGAGCGGTGCCCGGGCGATTGCAGCCAGGCATTGGCCAGGTT
This sequence comes from uncultured Desulfuromonadales bacterium, assembly GCA_945787285.1. Taxonomy (GTDB): domain Bacteria; phylum Desulfobacterota; class Desulfuromonadia; order Desulfuromonadales; family Trichloromonadaceae; genus CALZIC01. Next base: position 4,864 of record CALZIC010000025.1, on the reverse strand, counting down.
CCCCAGAACGCCGCTGGCCAGAGTCAGGCTCCAGGCCGGCCCGGAACCGAGATCACGGCAGAGACAGGCGATGAAGACGCCGCCAATCAACAGGTTGCCAAGCAGGTGCTGCCAGTCCGCATGCAGGGTCAGGGCCGTGACCAGGCGCCACCACTCGCCGTCGAGGATTTTGCCGGCGTGGGCGTTGCCGAGCTCCTTCCAGGGGACCGGGTGGTGGCCGAGCAGGTCGATATTGACCAGGGTGAGATCGTGAAATACGCCGAGGGCAATCAGCACCCACAAAGTCGAGAGGCGGTTGTCGATCAGCGGCGTGGGCGCTGGCGGAGGCGGGGGCCAACCGCGGTTTTCGTTCTCGTAGCGCCGCAGTTCCTCAACGGCTTCAGCATAGCGGCCGGCGGGCACCAGCAGCTGCCAGCCGACGCCGTGCCCCCGGGTCCGCAGGGGAATCCGGCGGGCTTCGAGAACGAGCGCACGCAGGCGCACCTGGCGACGGGAGAGGGGGACGTCGTCCGCCGGGTCATCCAGCCGCAACGGTATCGGAAGCCACTCCTCGGAGGGCGAAGGATAGGAGGGGGGCACTGCGGTATTGTGAAAAGAAGGCTCGCGCATCAACACCTATCATCGCAGATATTCCACCCCGCGTCATCAGCCTTTGCAACACGGCTGACAAGCAGCCTGCCACGGGTCCCGGAGTTCAGGCCGACTTCAATACTCGTCAAAGGTGTTGCACTGATCGGGGTTGCCGCTCTGCAGGCCCCGCTTGAACCAGCCGACCCGCTGGGCCGAACTGCCGTGGGTGAACGATTCGGGAGTGACATAACCGCGGGCCTGCCTCTGCAGCCGATCATCCCCGATGGCACTGGCGGCATTGAGGGCTTCCTCGACATCCCCCTGCTCGAGAATCTGCCTCGCACGGTCGGCATGGTGAGCCCATATGCCTGCCAGACAGTCGGCCTGCAGCTCCATTTTCACCGAGAGCCGGTTGCCCTCCTCACGACCGACCCGGCCTCGCTCGGTGTGCACCTTCTGCGAAATACCGAGAAGGGTCTGCACGTGATGGCCGATCTCATGGGCGATCACGTAGGCCTGGGCAAAATCCCCCGGGGCCTGGTGGCGACTCTTCAAATCGCGGTAGAAGCTCAAATCGATATACACCTTCTGGTCCCTGGGGCAATAGAAGGGGCCCACAGCCGCCTCGGCGTAGCCGCAGGCCGACTCCACGGCGCCGGAAAAGAGCACCAGGGTGGGGTCTCGGTAGGGTCTTCCCATCTGGGTAAATAACGCCTGCCAGGTATCTTCGGTATCGGCCAGCACCACCGAAACGAATTCGGCCAGGGGATCGTTGGCGACACCGGTGGTTCCCGGTGTAGAGACGGCGGTGCGATCCCCCGTGGACATCCCGGTCGGAACCCCCTGGTCGAGAATCACTCCCGGGTCGATACCGAAATACATGGCGACCAGCACCAGGACGATAGTCCCTAAGCCCCCGACCTTTTTCCCCGAGGACAAGCGCCTTCCCCTGCGGTCTTCCACGTTAGTGCTCCTGCGGCCCCTCTGCCAGCGCATACCGACCCTCCTTCCGGATCCTGCTTCATTCGCATTTCGTTATTCACATATTACCTAGCATTAGACAGATGGCAAATCGGCGACCTCCCGGCGGGAGGGACCTCCCGGTTTACACCTCCGGCCTTATCGGTTAAGCTTTTGAAAACGCACCAGATATCACGGAGCCTATTGAACAGCCATGAAGATTCGTGGAAAACTCCTGTTGCTGCTCCTGTTCATCGCCCTGATCCCCCTTCTGGCCAGCAGCCTCCTGCACCGGCACTCGATCCGCCAGCTGGGCAGCCACTTGGCCCAGGACACCCGCAGCATTCTGATGCAAAACGCCCACACTCTTCTGCACCAGCTGGTAGACGACTTCGGCGCCACCCTGGAGCGGGACCGGACCCTGCTCAGGCTGACGGTGCAGTTTCAGAAACGCGAGGTCGAACAGCGCCTTGCCGCCCCCCCCTCCACGATATCCACCCGACTCTATTTTCCCGGAGATTTCGAGCGGGGAACCCTTTCGCCGATGGAACTCCTCCCCTCGGTACGGCATTATTCGCCAGCCCCCTATCGCCGATTCGCCCCCCTTCCGGTCAGCTACTGGGAACAGGTGGTGGTTCTGCCCAAGGGGATCGACCAGCTTGCCGTGGCTGAGGACCTGGCGCGCCTTTCGACCATGGCCGAGGCCTACCGGTTTATTCACCAGTTCAGCCATGAACGGATCTATCAGCAGCACACCACCCTGGAGTCCGGCGTTCATACCAGCTTTCCCGGCCGGGGCGGCTTCCCAGCTGGCTTCGACCCTCGCAACGAAGCCTGGTACCGCCGGGTGAAAGAGACCGGCAGGCGCAGCATTCAGGTGATGCCCGACCTCTCCTCCCGGGACCTGAACCTGGTGGGCGCCCTGCCGGTCTATCGCCCCGATGGCGCCTTTGCCGGGGTGACCGCCATCGACGTGCCGATCATCGAACTCTTCAAGGACCTGAAGCTCCCCGAAGAGTGGGCCCCGAGCGCCGAGCGCCTGATCGTCATCCCTGTAGGCCAGAGCGGCCCCCCTGAAACCCGCCTGAAAATCATCGTTCGCGACGGGCATCAGACACAAGCCACCGGCCCGCCCCCGGAGACGGAGTTGACCTACCTCGACTCGGACGACCGTTCTGAGCTGGCAGCCCTCGCCGATGATGTCGCCGCCGGCAAATCGGGGGTCAGGCGGATGCGCTTCGCCGGCAAAGACGCCCTCTGGGCCTACGGGATTCGGGCCAAGCAGCAACCCTTCCCGGTGATCATCGTTCCCCATGAGCCGATCCTGGCCCAGGCCATCACCGGCGAAACATACGTACTGCAGCAGATGCGCCAGGGGCTGCAGTTGACCGGGGGACTCCTGGCGCTGGCCATCGCCGGGGTCATCGTGCTGGCCATCTCCCGCTCCAGGGTGGTTACCAGTCCGATACGGCGCCTGGCCAAGGCGGCCACGCAATTGGCCGCGGGAGATTTCCAGGCCCAGGCACGGATTGAAACCGGCGACGAGTTTGAGGAACTGGGGCGGATATTCAACGATATCGGCCCCAAACTGAAGGAGAGGGACCAGATGATAGAGTCCCTGGCTGTGGCCAGGGAAGTACAGCAGCAGCTCCTCCCCCTGCAGGTTCCCAGGCTGAAAGGGTTCGACCTTTTCGGGGCAAGCATCTACTGCGACGAAACCGGGGGCGACTACTTCGACTTCATCCCCATGGGCGAGGGGCGAATCGGCATCGCAGTAGGTGACGTCACCGGCCACGGGGTCGGGGCCGCCCTGCTCATGGCCTCGGCAAGAGGTGTGTTGAGATCCCAGGCGGTCGGCAACGATTCCGATCCCGGCACCACCTTCAACCACCTCAACCGTCACCTGGTGAGAGACACCGGCGACTCTTTTTTCATGACCCTCTTTTTCGGCATCGCCGAAGAAAACCCCCTGTCGTTCCGCTGGGTCTCCGGCGGACACGGCCCGGTGCTGTGGCTGAGAAAAGGACAGCAGGAAGCCGTCGAACTCCCCCCCACCGGCATCCCCCTCGGCATCATGGAGCAGACGATGTTCGAAACCTCCGAGACCCTGGCTCTTGAAGCGGGTGACATTATTCTGGTCGGCACCGACGGCATCTGGGAAACATGCGGAGCCGGGGGGGAGATGTTCGGTCGAGACCGCCTGCTGGACCGCCTGCTGTCGAACCGACAAAAAACCGCCCGACAGATCTACACCGATATTATCGATGCGGTCAGCGCATTTCGCGGCCCCCTCCCCCAGGAGGACGATGTCACCCTGGTGGTTCTCAAGGTTCCGGATTCGGCGGGGTAATCCCCGGCCCCAGGAGACTGTCGGACTTGACGAACCGAAGCGAAGAATTGGATGGTCGAGACCAGATTTTCGAGGATTTGAGAGCGAATAGCAGGCTATTTGTCGAAAATCGTCGGAGATATGGGCCGATCAGCCGATTTTGCAGTCGGTTTATGTGAAGTCCGACAGCCTCAAGCGGCAGCGGATAACAGAACGGAACCATTCTATAGCGTCAACTCAATGCAGGGTTTGTCTCAACAGCAGGTCCTCGGCCAGGGGGATATCCTCCTCTGCCACATGTACCTGCTGGGGACCGATACCTTTCTCGGGCTCTGCCCTGAGAAAGTATTCGATCCCTCCCCCTTTCAGTATCTGCTCGACCCTGTTCAGGTCGGCTTCATCGACGGGATCGTAAAAGAGCGTCATCAGCCTCACCTCCCCTCGGCTTAACTTGTGCTTTTCTGTTTACAAGTCTACCCCTCCCTATCCTCAAAGCAAGAGCGGACACCCGCGTTGTTTCGGGTGTCAAACTGGCGAGTTCCGACCGGTTACCATCGGTCATGCGGCGAAAATTCTTTCGGATGGCTAAAATTCGTCACCCGACCCTCAAAACTTGTCCATCATTTTTTTTTACGTTTACTTCCGACTACTTACTCTGACTACCCAGGATTTCTCAATGCGTATACTTGACTTTGGCGTTACTTTTCTTTATTTTCCCTAAACTGGTATTACCATTCAGGCATCAGACCTTAAACTGATCTTCAGCATCGGGTAAAACTTTACAGATATGCCCCGAAACCACAAAAATCCTAAGCGCCATATCGTTTCCTGCCGCGTCGACGCAAGGGAACACGACATTCTCAAGGCACTGGCCGAGGAGGCGGGCACCGACCTGTCGAGCCTGCTGCGAAAAAGCCTCGATTTGTGCCTAGGAGGCTGTCGGACTCAACATGAACCTACGGCGAAATCGGCTGATCGGCCCATATCCTCGACAATTTTCGACAA
>CALZIC010000024.1 GCA_945787285.1 uncultured Desulfuromonadales bacterium | reverse complement strand
GAAAACCTGCCGACCAGCAAGGCCCGCTCGGTCGCCATGGGCCTGGTGGAGGTGCAGGGGATGACCCGGCGCAAATACGCCCTGGTTTCGCCCATGACCCACCAGCCCTGCATCCATTACCGGGTCACCAAGTACCGCCGCAACGACGAAAGCCTCAAGTGGGAGATTACCGGTTCAATGCACAGCGGCCCGGTCCCCTTCGATCTCGAAGACGACACGGGACGCCTGACCATCAACCCCCTGGGGGCGACGATCAAGGCCCGCCACAAACAGGAGGGGGTTCCCGGGCAGATGTCCATGCTGATGGCCGCCTCGAACGTTTCCGACACCTCGGAGAAGTGGGTCGAAGAGATCATCCCCGAAGGGGTCTTCCTCTACGTGCTCGGCTTCGCGAGGGCACCGCGCATCGAACGCGCCTCGCTGCGCGAGCGGACGGTGGCGGCACTGCGCGAACTGAAGCAGAACCGCCACAAGCTCAACCGCTACGACACCGACGGCGACGGACAGATCAGCGAGGAGGAATGGCAGGCGGCCCGTGAAGAGGTGGAGCAGCAGGTGCTGCACCAGTCGCTGGCGGAAAAACTCGAGGGGACCCCGCAACAGGCCCAGATCGAAATCGGCCGCCCCGAGCGGCGCTCGCTCCCCTTCGTTATCGCCGAAACCGAATCGGAAACCCACCTCACCCGTCGACTCACCCTGGCCGCCGTCCCCCTGCTGGTGTTCGGGATCGGCCTCGGAATTTTCTCTCTGGTGAAGCTGGTTCAGTTTCTCGGGGCGATTGGCTGAATCAATCGGCTGAAGGGCAAAGGCTTTTTTACCACGGGGGACACGGGGAACACGGGGTAAAGCCCTAAGATGGTCAGACTCTTCTTCCCCCCTGTGACGCCGCCGGAGCGGAGTGGACGTTTTGAGAAAAAGGAGGGCAACTGTTCGAGCGAAGCGAGTTTTTGCCCTCCCTCAAAACGTCTGCGCAGCGCAGGGAACCCGCCGCAGGAGGGCAAGGAGCGGGGCGCGTTTTTCTGCTTACTCTTTTGCCGCGCAGCAAAAGAGTAAGGCGCCGTCGGGGGGCGCGACCCCCGGGTTTTAATCTCTAAACTAAAAGTAGCCAATATAAACTTACACCGCAAACAAGGAGACCCCCATGACCGGTTGGATCGCACTCGGCGTAATTCTGTTCATCCTGACCATCCTCATTCTCTACGTCATCACCGTCTACAACGGCCTCGTCACCCTCAAGAACAACATCGACAAGGCCTGGAGCAACATCGATGTGCTGCTCAAGCAGCGCTTCGACGAACTCCCCAAGCTGATCAAGGTCTGCGAGGGGTATATGCAGCACGAGCAGAAGACCCTCGAGGCGGTCATCAAGGCCCGCTCCATGGTCAGCTCGGCCCGCACCGACGCCGAAAAGGTCACGGCCCAGAACGCCCTGAGCGACACCCTGCGCTCTTTGTTCATGGTGGTTGAGCGCTACCCCGACCTGAAGGCCGACAAGGTCTTCCGCCAGCTCGGCAACCGCATCACCGAACTCGAAGACCAGATCGCCGACCGCCGTGAGATGTACAACGAATCGGTGAACATCTACAACATACGCATCGAGCAGTTCCCCGACGTCATCGTCGCCCGGCTCTTCAACTTCGCCGCCCGCGCCCTGTGGCAGATCGACCCGGCCCATCGCGAGGATGTCGAGGTCAGCTTCCAGCACATGTAAGCAAACGACCACCAACGGGCCTGCACCGATGCAGGCCCGTTGCTCTCAGCTCTCAGCTCTCAGCTCTCAGCTCTCAGCTCTCAGTCCTCACCGATTTTTACGGTTGCCAGAACAGTCGCCTCCCCGCATAATACCCCTCTGAAAACTCGACAAAATCCCATTGCAACAGGAGGACATCGTCCATGCTCAAGCACATCGTGTTCATCAAGTTCAAGCCCGAAGCCGCCGAAGCCGACATTGTCGATATCGAAAAGAGCCTTAACGCCCTGCCCGGCCTGATCAAGGAAATCCTCTCCTTCAGCTGCGGCCGCGACGTGATCCGCTCCGAGCGCTCCTATGATTTGGCCCTGATCGCCGACTTCGACGACCTCGAGGCCCTCGACCGCTACCAGGTGCATCCCGACCACCAGGCCGTCGTCGCCAAGATCAAGCTGGTGGCTGCAGGCAGCGTCGCCGTCGACTACAACTGCTGATTTAAACCGCACCAGGGATGTCCCTGGCGTGTAAAAAAAACTAGCTGAACAGCAAGAGCCTCCAGATCTCAACGACCTGGAGGCTCTTGCTGTAACTGCCTTCCCGCATAAATATTTTGACCCAAAAATATTCAGGCGCTAATCCAATGTGTCCAGCAGATCCATTTTTTTGGCATTATAGTCATTTTCAGAGATCAGCCCTTCGCCCCGCAGTTCTTTTAAAAATTTCAATTTATTTTTAATGTCTGCGTTAAGCCTTTCTTCAGAGGCTTGGGCCGCAGCCGTTTTTTCAACGGGCGCGGCCATGCTCCCGGTCTTTGGTGCGGCTGCCGGGGGAACTTCCTTCGTTACTTCGACGACGGGAACCGGTGCCGCCTTGGCTGCTGCTTTCAGCTTTTCGAGGTCTGCCACAACCCACATCGGGGCTTGCTTGCCGGTTTCAAGTTTGTGAAGCTCTGCATAGGGGGCGGTTGAAGATATAGGGGTCTCCGAAGTTTGTATTTTTAAGGGATCGGCCCTGGAGTAATTGGGGGAAAGAGCGGTGGTTTCGCTGACGCGGCGCTCGGAATTGATCAAATTAAACGCGATGTTTAATCGTCCGCCGGATTCAATAAATATCACACCCTCTGTTTTCCGGCTGACAGAAAAGACCAAGGCCTTGCCCGTGTTAAAGGAGATGAACCGGACACGCTGACCGGCATCGGCTGTTGCCAGTGTCTCCGCCAGGACGGGTGCCAATCGGTCAATTTCAACCGCCTGGAAAACAGGACTTTGCTTCTTTGTGTTCTTCAGCCCGACTTTCTCGATATAGGTCAAGTCTGCCATCAGTTTTTTAATATCGGCAACGGCTATCTCATAGGGATGCTCATATTTTTGCTGAATACTTGTTGATGCTCCCTGGTGCTGCTCCAGGGTCACGTTAAGATCAAACTCTTTGGCGACAGGTGTTCTAACCCATTGAGTGCTGCTGCATGCGGAAAAAAGGACAGCACTCATGATTAACAGGACAGCGATTCTTTTCATTTTGTGATGCCCTCCAAAGATTGTTTGGATTTATTATTTTTTAAAGCAAAACAAATATATACGTTATTTAGAGCCCGATCGTCAACCCTGCCCCGGGATTTAGATTAAATAAACGTTTCAGGTTATCCTCGGCGCCCAAACAGACGTACCGGGGTCAGCTGCGCCCCGCGATAAATTATTCTCTCACATCGTTTTGAGTGTCAGAATTGGGCCGAAAAGAGCGAGGCTCATTCCCCCCTGCATAATCGGAAATTCGCATGGAGTACCGGGGGATTTTTCCTTCCCCATACTTGAATAACGGCGAAACTGTGGTTTAGCTTGATAGTAGAAGAGACGTTTTTGAGAAAGGGGAATTCCTGATGATGATTCGTGTCGAATACCATGATGGACAGCAGCAGCTGGTACGACCGTACCTTCTCAACAAACTGATCGCCGAAAGGGCGATTAGCCGCTTTGAACGTTCGGATGGGTGGGCGGTGCTTGACGAAGTGCCCCTGCGCGCCGCCGACGGACGCCATCCCGTCACCAGTGAACGCCGTGCGCCTATCGAAAGGCCTCACGAAGCTGACCTTATCTATAAGCCGCAGCAGCACTGATGCGCTTCGCCAGGGGCCAGCCCTGTTAAGGGATAGCGTCTTTTTGGAGGGAGCCTGAATCAAAAGCAAAAGGGCCTACCCTGGGGGGGAGGCCCTTTTGCTTTGCCTTCAGCCGCCTGAAACCGGCGGTGGCCAGTCTTTCCAGGGGAAGCGGTCGAAATCGACCAGCAGGGCCGCCGGGATAAAGGTATCGAGTTCGTTGCGGGGGGCTCCGAGCAATTCGCTGGTAAACCGCCCGAAAAATGCGATCTCCTTTTCAAAGGCAGCACGAAACTCCCAGCGCAGCTCGTTCATCGCCAGAGGATCGGCATCCCGGAAATTCGTGGTGCACCACTCATCGGAAAACCTCTCCCCCGAAATATCGATGTTCGGCAGGCCGTGCAGCCGGCAGGTCATCGGCCGATCGGCGTACACCAGACAGTCCCCCTCGTCCGACAGCAGGGCGCAGGGGGTCATGTCGTCTTCGGGCATTTCCGTCCACTGCTCGTCGGGCATCGCGTTGAGGATGTACGGAGGGGCAAAATCGGGCCAGCCCTTCTGGAGGCGTGCAACCTGCCGCTCGGCCTTTGCCTGCACCTCTTTTTGGCGTTCTTGCGGCAACCGGTCAAAACCGCTCTTGAGCAGGGCCGCATCGAGAAGGGTGATGTCAAAAAGCCCCCGACAGCATTCCGAGCAGCCCCGGGCACAGCGGATGTGACAGCCGGCCGCTTGCAGGCAGCGGTCAAACCAGTCGTCAACGGTCAGCAGCAGCTCACGGTATTCGTCCAGAATCGCCATCATGGCCATAAACCATCCTTTGCCAGCACTATGATCTTGCGAAGTTCGCCGAAGCGCGAACCGCCCGACCAGTCCCCAGTCCTTTAAATATACCGCGATTACTTCTTCTTTTTCGTTTTCGCCTTGAGCAGATCCCCCAGGGTCCCCATGGACGAGGAGGAGGACTTGTCGACATACTTGGAGAAATCGACCTGGGACGCTTCCTCCTCAGCCGCGGCACCGGCCGGAACCAGGGAGATGCGCTTGGCATCGCCGTCGATCTTTTCGACCCTGACCGCGACAACTTCACCTTCCTTGACCACTTCGCGGGGATGGTTGATGCGCTTGCCCCCACCGAGCCTGGAGATGTGCACCAGGCCGTCGATCCCCTCGCCGAGCGTCACGAAGGCGCCGAAGGGTGCCAGCCGAACCACGGTGCCGTTATGCACCGAGCCTTCGGGGAACTTTTCGCCGACCCGCTGCCAGGGATCGGCCAGCGTCTCCTTGAGGCTGAAGGAAAACCGGTCCGCCTCCCAGTCGATCCCCTTGACCGCCACCTCGAGCTGCTGGCCGACACTGAGGACCTCCTCGATATTCTCGACCCGGCTCCAGCCGACTTCTGATATCGGAAGCAGCCCCTCGAGCCCGCCGATGTCGATAAAGGCCCCGAAGGGCTTGAGCTGGGTGACGGTGCCGCCGACGACCATCCCCTCCTTGAGGGTCTCGCGCAGGGCCTCCTTCTGCTTGCGCCGCTCCTCCTCGAGAAGCGCCCGGTGGGAAACGACAATATTGCGCCCCCCTTCGGCGTACTGGCTGATTTTGAACGGCAGGCTCTGGCCGATAAACTGCGACGCATCGTCGGTTCGACGCAACGACATCTGGGAGTACGGGCAGAAGGCCCTGGCCGCACCGGCCAGCTTGACCTCGAAGCCCCCCTTGATCTCTTTTTCGACCGCACCATCGACCGGGATGCCGCTGCGCCAGGCCTCTTCGAGCTGGGCCTGTCCCGCCCCACCGCCGCCGATACGGGTGGTGAAACGGAGCTCCCCCCCCTGGCGCGAAATAAAATAGGTGCTCAGCACATCCCCTTCAGAAACCGCCGGGTTTCCTTCCTCATCGAGCACTTCCCGCCGGTCGAGCACCCCTTCGCCCTTCTGGCCAACATCGAGAAACACCCAATCCTTCGATATCTTCAGAACTGTCGCCTCGACTTTCTGCCCGGGCTCCAGCTTGGTGGTTCCGACAAAGCTCTGCTCGAGCAGCTCGGCAAAGCTTTCTTCGTTCTCCTCGTTCTCTTCCTCTTCCATCCGATCGTCGTCGATGTCCATTTCTATCCCTTTCCAGGAGGTATTGCTGCAGCGAAATCCAGACCACCGTTGAATTGTAGCTTTCAATGGCCATGGTATCAAACACAATTTTGAGGTCCCGTCCCGATGAGGCCAATGACCTTTTTCTTAAAAACAGGCCGATTGGCTTGCCAGCCCCGCGGAACGATTTATAATTTCCATACATAAATCGTTTTTACAACCTGCGGCGAGAGCGCCCGGCCCCTTATCCTCAGGAGGAAACCATGATCGGCAAAGAAACCTACGATGACAACGTGGTCAATAAACTGATCAAACACTGCCACCAGCACAAGGAAACCGCCGAGGCCATCTTCAAGGCCATTGCCACCGACAAACAGCGCAAAATCACGGTGGATGATGGTGAACTGAACCTGTCCGATGAGCATATCGGTGAATTTGTCGAACGGTTCAGCGCCGAGGTCGGGCCGACCCTTTATGAGTCCAAGCGCCGTAAAAACTGAAGCTCCCGGCGCATCGAAATAGACCATGGTCCATGACCGAACAGCGGTCAGCCTGCATCGAGGCTGGCCGCTGGTTTTTTGTTACCTCCCCCGGCCTGTGCTATCTTTTTACCACGACCGCAACAGGAGGGATCACCATGCACCAGGATGCTGCAGACTGGATCAAATGCCTCAACCTCGAACGGCATCCCGAGGGGGGATATTTTCGCGAGAGTTACCGGGCGGCCGAAACGATAGCAACGGAGGGACTGCCCGCGCGCTTTGGCGGCCCCCGCTCCTGCTCCACCGCCATTTACTTCCTTCTGGAAGGGAACGACTTCTCCGCCCTTCACCGCATCCGCTCCGACGAACTCTGGCACTTTTATGCCGGCAGCGCCCTGAGCGTCCACGTCATCTATCCGCAGGGACATTACCGTACCCTGCAGCTTGGAGGCAATTGGCAAAAGGGCCAATCGTTCCAGGCCACAGTTCCGGCCGGCTGCTGGTTCGGCGCGACAGTCGACGAGCCCGGATCCTTTGCCCTGGTCGGGTGCACCGTGGCGCCGGGGTTTGATTTTGCGGATTTCGAAATGGGGGAGCGGGGGGCCCTGCTGGAGCGCTATCCCCAGCATCGGGGCATTATCGAGAAATTGACACGCCCCTAATACCGCCCCCTGCATAAACGTCAAAACCGGTGGGCACAGCCCACCCTACGGAAATCCTTACCGCCCACCTTTTCCTATCCTCACTTAATCAGCCGTTTATGCATTTTGTGCAGAGCCAGGGGGAAGAAGACGGCCGCGAACAAGAGGAGGTAGGCGATGTGCCACAGCAGGTCGACACCAAGGTAGCCCATGGTGAGGGCCCGGGTCAGGCCGACCAGGTGGGTCAGGGGAAGGCCGTGGGCGACCACCTGGGCCCAGCCGGGGAGGTTCTGCAGGGGGAAAAAGGTGCCGCTGAACAGAAACATCGGGGTGATGAAGAGGAAGATCGGCAGGTTGAAGACCTCGATGGTCGGCACCACGCCGGTAAAGAACATGCCGATGGAGGCAAAGGCGAGCCCTCCGAGGATGGCCACCAGCACAAGAAGAAGCCCCTCGGGGTAACTGATGAGGCCGAACAGGCTGACCACCATCTGCATCAGGGTCAGGGCGATCACCGACTTGGTCGCCGCCCAGAGGATTTCGCCGGTAATGATTTCCGCCAGGTTCATCGGGGTGGCCAGCATGGCATCGAAGGTTTTCTGGTAATACATGCGCACGAAGGAGTTGTAGGTCGTTTCGAAAAAGGCATTGTACATGATCGCCACGGCCAGCAGCGCCGGGGCGATATAGGCAATATAGGAAACCGCCTCGCCACGGTAGCTCACCCCCTTGACCATCGCCGAGAGACCCACGCCGAAAGCGAACAGGTAAAGGACCGGCTCGAGCAGCGGCGGAAGAAAGCTGATCTTCCAGGTCTTGCGGTAGACCGCGAAGTTGCGCTGCCAAACCCGCAGGCAGCGCCGCGATATGCTCCACCGCCATGCCGTCATTCGCGCAGCTCCCTTCCGGTCAGGCGCAGAAAAACGTCCTCCAGGGTGGCTTGGCGCAGGGTGCACCCTGCACGGGTAAAGTCCCGGCTCAAGTGGATAAAGAGCTCGCCGTCACCGGCATTGTAGATCAGCAGCCGCTGAGCAACCTCCTCGAAAAGAACCCCCTTGTCCTGCAAAAAGGTGCGCATGGCCTCGCTCGGCGCGTTGACCTCGATCACCTCGCGTCCCACGTGATTCATCACCAGCTGCGCCGGAGGCCCTTCGACCAGAATATTCCCCTGGTCCATGATCAGCAGCCGGTCGCAGAGGCGGGCGGCCTCCTCCATGTAGTGGCTGGTGAGCAGGATGGTGAGACCGCGGGCCTTGAGTTCTTCGAGGCGCTGCCACACCTGGTGACGCGACTGGGGGTCGAGCCCGGTGGTCGGCTCATCGAGAATCAGCAGATCGGGGCGGTTGATCAGCGAGCGGGCAATCACCAGGCGCCGCTTCATCCCTCCGGAGAGCTCCCGGATGGAGGTCGCCGAGCGCCCTTCGAGGGCGAAAAACCGCAGCAGGCTGTGGGCCTCTTTCTGCGCCGCCTCCACTGGAAGGTTGAAATAGCGGGCGAACACCAGCAGGTTCTGTTCGACACTCAAATCCGGGTCGAGGTTGTCCTCCTGCTGACAGATGCCCATGCGCATCTTGACCGAGCGCAGGTTTTCGGCAAGGGGCCCGCCGAAAGCATTGAGCGTCCCGCCTGTGGCGGGGCTGTAGCCGTAAAGCATGCGGATGGTGGTGGTCTTGCCGGCACCGTTCGGACCGAGCAGCCCGAAGCACTCCCCTTGTCGGACATCAAAAGAGATGCCGTCGACCGCGGTAAAATCGCCGAAAACCTTGCGCAGATTTCTCGCTTCGATAATGCGGGTCATGCAGCCGTCCTCCAGGAGTCTGTCGGCCCGATCAAAGGACTGCTCAAAGGCTCCATCGTGGCCTCAACAGCCGACTAGCTTGGCGGAGCTTGGAAGAGAGCCTGATACCTTTCGGCGATCAGCTCGTGATGCTTGTGGGTAGAATTGGCATTGGCCAGGTAGATGGCGCGGACTTCCGGGACGTCGATCGATTCGGCGGTTTGCCGCAGTCGTTTTTCCAGGAACTCTTCGAGTTTAAGGGCCGTCTCAAGGGCCAGGCGCTCATCACAGCCGCTTGAGAGGAAAACTTCCAGGCTTTTCCACCACTCGGAGGCGGTGTTGGGAGGGGTTTCAATAAATGATTCGAAGGAGGGGATTCCCTCCCCGTGGTAGAGGACAAAAAATGAAAAGGCGTGCTGACGCTCTTCACGGGCCAGCAACTTGAAAATGTCCTTGGCCCTGGGGTCGGTCAACCTCTCGCCCGCATGGTGGTAGTAGTCCATGGCGTCCTTTTCCGTCTGCATCGATTCCCTGATGGCTTTTTGCAAATCAGAACGGTCCGTCATGACTTTCCTCCTGCGACTCCCCGCCACAGCGGGACGCCAACCGGTGTAATCCGCCTTCCCCGACTGCCGAAGCCGGGGAAGGCGGGCGCCGGGATCAGAAGAAGCGCTTCAAAAGACCTGCGAAGGCGGACCCGTGGCGGGCCTCGTCTTTGCACATTTCGTGAACAGTGTCGTGAATAGCATCGTAACCGCGCTCCTTGGCAAGGACCGCCAGGTTTTTCTTGCCCTGACAGGCGCCATGTTCGGCGGCGACCCGCTTTTCCAGGTTGGTTTTGGTATCGGCGTCGACCACTTCGCCGAGCAGTTCGGCAAAACGGGCGGCGTGATCGGCCTCCTCAAAAGCGATGCGCTTGTAAGCCTCAGCCACTTCGGGGAACCCCTCGCGGTCAGCCTGACGGCTCATCGCCAGGTACATGCCGACTTCGGTGCACTCGCCGACGAAATTGGCCCGCAGTCCTTCGATTATATCAGCTTCTACGCCCTTGGCCACACCGATGACGTGCTCGTCAGCCCAGGCCAGAGACGTCTCGCTCTGCACATTGAACTTGTCGGCCGCCACGCCGCACTGGGGGCACTTGTAAGGGGCCGCATCACCTTCGTGGATATAACCGCAGACAGTACAGACAAACTTTTGCATGTTTCTTTTCCTCCCTTGATTAATGATTGACAATTGAAGACCGAATTGGTCACGATTATAGTCAGGGAGAATTTTCTGTCAAGAAAAAAAGAATACCGGTTTGGTCTTTTTTTTTAGAGTGGGATCGGGTGCTGCCTGGAAGGGCGGTCTGAGCCCGCCATCGAATCGGCCCCGGTCGCACCAGGAGGGCAAAGTCAAAATCTTTTGGACACGGATAAAATCTGATTACACGGATCAGGCTTTCAATCTGGGCCCCGGACTTTTGCCCTTTGGTTTTAGATCCGTGTTCATCCGTGAAATCCGTGTCCAAACGGTTTTGACCTCAGCTTTAGGCCATGAGCGGTTCCCGACAATTCAATACCAGCCCCCCAGTCCGCGCAGGCGGCGGATGGTACCGGGGTCGGCGGAAAAGGGGATTGCTGGCCGGGCAGGGAGCGACAGGGCGTGGCTCTGGCCGAAGGGGGTTTCGGCCAGCTTGCGGTTGTAGGCCTCCACCATCAGGGCCTCGAGGTTGATGACGTCCTCGATGTTGTAGGCCAGCAGGGTCTCGAGCGCGGCCCGGTTGCCGCGCCTCTGGTAATCGTTCCACAGCCGTACCGCGAACGAGCCGTCGACACCGTCGAGTTCGCCGCGGCTGAGCCCCAGCTGGCGTTCGCACCCCTTGAGGCCGCCGCGAAAACCGAGGCTGTGCAGCACGTAGCGCAGGTCGATGTGGGCCTGGGCCAGGCTGATGCCGAAAAACCTTTCGATAAAGGGGACATCGAAGGACTTGCCGTTGTAGGTCACCAGCATCCGGTATTTCGCAATTTCGGCAGGAAAATCGTCGAGGTTTTCTCCCTGCACAAAGGTGCGGATATTCTGCCCGTCGTACAGGGCGATGGTGGTGATAACGTCTGCGTCCCGCGAAAGGCCGGTCGTTTCGATATCGAGATAGGCGACCCCGTGACGAAACTCGGGGAAGAGACGCCACTGCTCTTTGGCGGCAAGCCGGCTGCTGAAAAAGCCGGGCTCGCCCTTGTCGAGATGGTCGCGCGAAACCCTCAGCTGCTCGTCCAGGGTGCGGATTCTGGCCGCAGAAAGCAGAGACGAACCCGAGTTGAAAAAGCCGTCCCAGTTGAGGATGCCCGACTCCCACAGGGAACGCTCCAGGTTGAGACTGATTCCGGGGACATGACAGAAAGTGTTTTTAAGCATTGCTCAGGGCCTCAGCTTGCTGCCGACCGCCGTGGCCACAAGACGGCCGAGCTCATCCCGGTCGAGGGGGCGGGGACGATCGCGGTCATGGCTGACGATACAGAAAAAACCGAACGGGTCGGCGAAGGGATTGATCAGCTGATGGGGGTCATCAGGGCTGATGTAGAGGGTGTCGAGAAAGCCGACCTCGTGCACCTCGCCTGCGATCAGGGCATTGCCGCGGCCGCGAATGACGATGACCACATGCTCGTGGACGTGCTTTTCCAGGGAGGAATGGCCGCCCGGGGCAATCTCGAAGTAGCGCAGGTCGAAACCGGCGCTCTCGCCGCGACCGCCGACCAGCACGTTGCGGGCGATATCCGACCACCCGCAGTCCTCGGCCTTGTACCGCTCCTGCTCGACCCCCTGCCAGGTGTAGTCGTTTTGAAAGGGGTAGACGGCGCTGCGGTTGTCCCCGGCGCCCGCAGATGGGCTGCCCTGCCAGTCGCAGCTCGATCCAGTTGCTACCTCCCGGTTGTCTTCGGGCAGCCAGTCACAGCTCCCGGGCCGGTTCTTGGTGTCGTTCATTGAACATCCTCCAGCACCACCAGGGCCTTGAGGGACTCCCCTCCCCCCGCGGTGAGCCTGAACGCTTCGCCTGCCTGTTCGAGGGGGAAGGTGTGGGTCACCAGGTCGGCGGCGCGGATAGTGCGCCGCTCGATCAGCTCCAGGGCCTCGCGGGTATCATAAGGGCCGCAGGAATAGGAGCAGGCGATGGTGATTTCGTTGAAATAGAGAAAATGGGGCTCGATCTCCAGCAGCTCCCCCGGCGGGCTCGGTGAGAAGAAGAGGACCGTCCCCCCCGGGGCGCAGGCACGGATCCCCTCGGCCATGGCGCGGGTGGCCGCCGGGCCGACGATGACCCGCTGGGCCATGGCGCCTCCGGTCAGCTCGGCCACCTTTTCGGCCAGGTTGTCGCGACCGACGTTGATCGCCGCATCGGCCCCCAGCGTAAGGGCCTGCTCCAGGCGCCAGTCGAGCAGATCGGCGACAATGACCTGCGCTGCTCCGTAGGCCCGGGCAACCTGCAGGTTGAGCATGCCCATGGTCCCCATGCCGGTGACCAGCACCGTCTCGCCGGGCTGCACCCCGGCCTTTTTGACCCCCTTGACGGCGCAGGCGGCCGGCTCGACCAGGGTGGCGTCGGCGAAGGAAACACCGGCAGGCAGCTTGAGGGTGTCGCTGAGGTTGATTTCGGGAACCCGCACGTACTCGGCCATCCCCCCCGGATCGAGGTGGCTCTTCTTCCAGATCGGGCAGAGGGTGTAGAGGCCGCGCCGGCAGCGCTCGCAAACGAAGCAGGGGGCGTGATGGTGCAGTGCGACCCGCTCCCCGACGGTGAAAGCGGTCACTTCATCGCCGACCGCGACGATGGTCCCGGCCGGCTCATGGCCGAGGACCAGAGGGGCCTTGGCAGAAATGTACCAGTCCATCACGTCGCCGGAGCAGACCCCGCAGGCGGCGGTTCTGACCAGGATGTCGCGGGCCCCGATGGCAGGGACCGGCATCTGTTCGATGCGGATATCGTTATAGTCGTGGACCATGGCCACATCCATGGTTCTGGGCAGGGAAACATTCATATCAGACCTCCGGGACGAGCGCGTACTTGAGCCCGTCCCCCTTGAGCAGCCGCTCCAGCGCCACTTCCAGTTCGTCCAGGGGGTAGCGCCCGGAGATCAGCGGGGCGACATCGACGGTTCCGGAAACAAGCAGCTCGCGCGCCTCGGCCACCGCGGCAGGGGTAAAGTGGAAGACCCCGTCGAGGCGGATTTCGTCGTAATGAAGACGGCCGGTATCGAAGCGGACCTCGGTCCCCCCCGGGCAGCCGCCGTAGAGGAGAATTCGCCCCCCCTTGCGTACCATCTGCAGGGTCGACTCCCAGACCGCGGGACGGCCGGTGCATTCGATCACCTGGTCGGCCCCCCGCCCTTCGGTCAGCTTGCGGATCAGGGGAATGGGGACCTCTTGCTCCACGTCGACCACCAGCTCGGCGCCGAGCTCCCTGGCCAGCTGCAGGCGGCTCTCCCGCTTGCCGAGCACGATCCCCCGGGCCCCGCGGGCCTTGACCAGCAGCAGAAAGAGCAGGCCGATGGGCCCGGCGCCGACGATCACCACCGTTTCCCCCGGGCGGATTTTCTGCACCCGGTCGCCGTACACCACGCAGGCCAGGGGCTCGAGAAAGGCCGCCTCTTCAAAGGACAGGCCATCGGGCTTTGCAAAAACGTTGCGCTCCACGATATGGCTCGGCAGCAGGATCTGCTCGGAAAAGGCGCCGAGCACCTTGGTCTCCATGATGCTCTCGCAGAGATTTTCCTGGCCGGCAGCGCAGTAGAAACACTCGCCGCAGGGGGCGGTGTGCACCGCCATCACCGCATCGCCGACCGCGAAGTCGTCCACCCCCTCGCCGATGGCGGCCACCGTTCCGGAGAATTCATGACCGAAGGGGGATGGCAGGGGAATCTTCGGGTGCCCTCGGCGGTAGGTCTTCAGGTCGGTCCCGCAGGTCAGGGCGGCGCGGATATCGACCAGCATTTCGCCCGGCCCGGGCGCGGGCGATGGCATTTCGGCGCACTCGACTTCGCCGGGAGCGGCCAGGATGTAGGACTTCAATGGCACCTCGTAAAACGTGTAAAACTATAATCTTTCAAATCTGCCTCGCGCCCGTTCGCTGCGCTCACTCGAGAGCACAGAGAACGCAGAGGAAGGCAAAGTCTTTTGGGACATAGACACATTCCAGGAATTGTGGCTGGTTTTCCCTGCGTTTTTGCGCCTCAGCGTTACCTTGATTTTTTGGATTCCTAAACCTTTTAATCCCCCATACTAGGTGGAGACGGGCGTCGATTTCAACATTTTTCCCATCGGTCTTGGGGCTTTTGGCAAAAAGGAGTATGATGGCGCCAACCTGCTTGCGGAGAGAACACCGTGCCGACCGTATCCCTGACCTACCTGGTCCTCATCACCCTGATCTACATTCTGCTCTCGCGCCGGTCGAAGGAAAAGACCGTGGAGAGTCTGCGGGTCTCATGTCGCTCCCTGGCCCGGGTCTTCCCCCTGCTGATCGCTATTTTCGGCCTGATCGGGCTGTTTCAGGTCTTTCTTCCCCCCGAACTGATCGAAGAGTGGCTCGGGTCCACATCGGGCTTGGGCTCCCTGCTGATCGGCGGACTGCTCGGGGCTGTGGCGATCGGCCCGCCGGTGGCCGCCTTTCCCCTGGCCGACTCCCTGCTCGACGCCGGGGCCTGGCCGCCGGCCGCGGCGGCCTTCGTCGTTTCCTGGATTTCGGTCGGCATCGTCACCCTCCCCTTCGAAGCGGAGGTCTTCGGCCTGCGCTTCGCCCTGTCGCGCAACCTCATTGCCTTTCTCGCGGCGCTGCTGATCGGCCTGGCGATCGGATCGCTGCCATGAGCGCGCCTCGGTCTCCAAACATCCTCTGGGTCCTGCTTCGCTCCCAGTGGCTACTGCTGGTCACCCTGGTCCTCTACGCCTGGGCCTTCTGCGCCGCCCCGGGCAAGGCCCTGCAGGCCCTCGGCATCGGCGCCGAAACCTTCGCTTCGGTAGCGCTGCTGATCGTTGCCGTGATGGGACTGGTCGGGCTCACCCAGGTCTGGATCAGTCGCGACACCGTCGCCCGGCTCCTCGGCCGCGAGGGGGGAAGCCGGGCACTGCTGATCGCCGTGGCGGCCGGCACCCTGCTGATCGGTCCGGCCTACATCATCTTCCCCCTGCTGATGAGCATTCGAAAACAGGGGGCGCGCTGGGCGGTGATCGTCACCGTTCTTGCCGCCTACGCGGTCAAGATCCCCATGATCCCGCTGGAGATCGGCCTGCTCGGCTGGGACTTCTCCCTGACCCGCTCCCTGCTCACCCTCCTCTTCGCCATCCCCACCGGGCTGGCCGTCGAGGCGATCATGGAGCGCCGCCCCGGCTGATGGGGGACCTGTACCTTCCCCCCAAAAACATAAAACGCCGCAGTCCCGGTCTTTTCGACCGGGGCTGCGGCGTATTTAAATCGAGATACCGGAATATACGCGGCCCGCTTTTTTCCAATCCGTCGGCTCGAATCTTACTGGGCTGCGCCCTGCCGGCTTCTTGCGGAACCCGGCTTTGGCGGAGAACCTTTCGGATCCGGCCTTTTAGGAGCCTTATTCGCTCCGGCGGATGGGAGGATACGGCTTCCGTCGTGAGGCCACGTTCTATCCGGTGTCTCAAATCATCCGGGATGTAGGTCAATCCCTTCCTTCTTCCCCCCATGGGGACTGCCAGAAGGGTGCCGGGATTATGTGTTTGCGGCCATCTGAATGGCCCTGGTTCCCGGCTTCGCGGTACGCAATTCGGAAAATCGACGACGATTTCCTGAATTGCCCCATGGCGAAAACCCGCATCCCAGAACTTGTCAAAATTGTCAAAGATCCTTTTATCTCTCCTGCACTTCCATTATATCACTCTCGCATCTTTCTGCCCGTGAAGGTTCCTTCAGGCTTCCCGCCCTGAGACGGGCCGGCACACCGGAATCCCTGCCGGGAGCCCTTATCCTTGGTGTTGACGAAGACAACGCGAAACGGGATCGCACATCCCAGAGTTTTCAAAGAACCTTATCCTTCACTTATATTTTAGCACCGATCGGCAACCGGCGACCACCTTGGTTTAGGTGCTCACCGCTCGGGCTGCCAGCGAATCACCTGCTTGTCGTAGTCGATGCGGTAGTCGAGATTGCGCAGAAAGTCCATGCCGAGCAGGCCGTCGAAGCCTGACCCCGCCCCCTTATGTTCGATGACCACGGCGACGGCATTCTTCACCTTAAACGGCCCGACTTCCAGGTAGCGGAAGGCAACACGGTCGGTTCGAATGACTCCGCCGCCGGCCACCCGGGCGTAACCGCTCGATTTCGGTCTGAGCCCCAGATGATCCACCGCGTCGCTATGAAAAACGGTGCTGCTGGCGCCGGTATCGAGCAGCAGCATGAGGTTCGCCTTGTTGCGGTCATAGGCGACCCTGACCGGCACCAGCACCTGGTTTCCGCGAATCTGCACCTTGGTTTCGAGACCCTGCTCATAGGCCTTGCGGGCTTCCTCGGCCCGCCGCTGCCGGCGCAGCGACTCTTTCTCCATCCGTGCCTGGTCCCGCCGCTCAAGGACCTCGGCCCTCTCTTCAGGGCTCAGGTGATCGAGCTCCTGGCTGTAAGTTTTCACCTGATTGCGGTGCTTCGCCGGGATACGGGTCACGTCGTCGACGAACACCACCACCCCGCTGTCGTCGACATAACGATAAAACTTCGCCTCGACGGCCGGAGCCGTGGCCAGGGCAAGAACCGCCAGCGAAACGAACATAAATCCCAGCTTGTCTTTAAACATCCCTCGCTCCTTTATTGCACTAGCTCCGGGCGGAAGTCTCTTTTTTCAATCCTCGCCAGAGCCCGCCTTTTCTTCCCGCTGTGCGTCCTGAATTTCTACCCAGAAGGTCGCACCGCCGCCGGGGGACTCTTCGACCCAGGCCATGCCGTTGTGCAGGCGGGCGATCTTCTGCACCGTGGCCAGGCCGATGCCGGTCCCCTTCGACCCCTTCCAGGCCTTTCCGCGAAAAAAGACCTCGAAGATGTGATCCATCTCCTCTTCCGGTACTCCCGGACCGTGATCCCTCACAAAGAGTCGCGCCCGATCCCCGTCCCTTTTTCCGCCAATTTCGACAGGGCTCCCATCCTTCCCTGCGTAGCGTATGGCATTGCCGATGAGATTGTCGAAAATCTGAACCGCCAGGGTTTTCGGCATGCGAACTTGAGGCAGGGGGCCGACCACCACCTCGACACCGGCCATGGCCAGCTGACTGGCCTGGGTTCCCAGCACGTTTTGCACCACCTGCTCCAGCGCAAGAAGCTCGGCCCCGGTATCCACCCCTCCGAGCCTGGCCATCGCCAACAGGTCTTCGAGCAACGCCACCATCGCCTTGCCCTGCTTGTCGATCTCTTCGAGAAAGGTCAACTCCTGACTTTCCAGGCGCCCCTCGCAGGCGGAACGCAGGTACTGGGCGTAGCCGATGATCGGCGTCAGCGGAGTGCGCAGGTCGTGCGAGACGGTATAGACGAAAGCGTCGAGTTCAGCGTTGGCTTTGCGAAGCCGCTCTTCCATGCGCTTGCGCTCGGTAATATCCTGCACCATGCCGACACAGTAAGCCGGCCGGCCGTCGGCGCCGGGCACGCAGGCGACCGAGGTATGGCCCCAGACGACCTGTCCATCCTTGCGCAGATAGCGCTTTTCGGTGTTGACGATCTGGCTTTCGGCCGAAAAGAGGTGCTGATAGTATTCGCGGGTGCGCTCCCGGTCGTCGGGATGGGTCAAGTCGTAGACAGGGTAACCGATCAACTCGCTTTCGGAGTAGCCGATATACCGGCAGAAGCAGGGGTTGGCCTGGATCAGCCGGCTGTCGGCCTCGATGACCACCATCCCGGCAGCGGCCGTCTCGAAAACAGAGCGGAACCGCTCCTCGCTGATGCGCAGCGCCTCCTCGGCCCATTGACGCTCGGTAATGTCGAGAACGATGGCGAAAAAGACCGGCCGCGACCCTTCGGCCGAAAATTGCAGGTGCACCTCCACCGGGTAGGTGGTGCGGTCTTTGCGGCGATGTCGGGAATTGAACTGCACACTCTGCTTCTCGCCGCTGCGTAAAGGGCGCAAGATCTCTGCGAAGGCTGACGCATCGAGATCGAATTTGAGATCGAGGGGGGTCAGGCGGCGCATTTCATCGAGGCTGAAACCGAGGTTCTCCAGCGCCCCCTGGTTGACATGGACAAAACGCAGACTTTCGGCATCAAAGGTGTACGCCTCGTTGAACGAGGCATCGATCAGCCGCCCGAAACGGGTTGCCTGCTCCACCGCCCGGCGTCGATCGACGATATACCCCCACTCGCGCAGGGCGCGCTCGACGATCTGCGGCAGGCCGGCCAGAACCTCCGGAGACTTGACCACGTAATCTACGGCCCCCGCCTTGATCGCTTCGATGGCGGTCTGGCGGTCGGTAGTAACGGTCAGAAGGATGAGGGGAAAAGCGACCCGCTCGGGGTCGGCCGGGAGCAGCTCGGTCCCCTTGCCGTCCGGCAGGGTCA